>JBDNEZ010000018.1:0-6503 GCA_041690095.1 Anderseniella sp. | reverse complement strand
GAACCGCATCTTCACATCACACGACGACATCATCGATCATTGCTGCGAGGCGTGGAACAAACTCTTCAATCAACCTTGCCACATCATGACCATCGGACGCCGCCAATGGGCGCATGGGTCGTGATCAATGCAGGTTGGTATTATCCGCCTTCGCCGGGCCGATCTTGCGCCCGTGAATGACTTTCTTTCCTTGTTGTTTCCCTTTCCTCGTCTTTCCCGCGAAAGCGGGAATCCATCCATCAGCGGACACATTGTCGGTGCTGGCAATGGATCCTCGGGACAAGCCCGAGGATGACAATTGTGGAGAGCCGAACCCACTCTCAGATGTCATCCTTGGGCTTGTCCCAAGGATCCATTACCCTCGTTTTCACGGGGATGACAACGGTGGGCAGGAGATGTCGTGCGGGCGCGACGGCACGTTCTGCAAGGGCTATGATCCGCGCATCTCGTTGACCAGAACCCAGACCATCATGCAAGGCGCCTCGCATTGCGATTTTCGCTACTCGATCAGCCCTGTTAAATCAGGATAATTTTTCAAAGTGTTAGAGCGTCGGGTAACAAGTGTGACGCTTTGAGAGTTCCCTTTGGTGCGTTCAGTTATTCTCCGGGGCAGGAAATGTCATGTAAGAATGCTGCCGGGTATCTTGCAGATCATGCAACTCCTTGTGGAACAGCTTATCCGCCTTCGGCGGGCCGTTTGTTTATCCTGATCGAACAGCTCGGCGGGCCGTTCTGTTTATCCTGATCGAACAGCTTATCCGCCTTCGGCGGGCCGTTCTGTTTATCCTGAATGACTTTCGTTCCTTGTTATGCCTCTTTCGTCGTCTTTCCCGCGAAAGCGGGAATCCATCCATCAGCGGGCACATTGTCGGTGCTGGCAATGGATCCTCGGGACAAGCCCGAGGATGACTATTGTGGAGAGCCGAACCCACTCTCAGATGTCATCCTTGGGCTTGTCCCAAGGATCCATTACCCCCGTTTTCACGGGGATGACAAAGGTGGGCAGGAGATGTCATGTGAGAAATCGGCCGGGGCCCTTGAAGATTAAACGCCCGCGGCGCTGGAACAAGTTTGTGGGATCTATCAGGCCCATGTCGCTCTAAGTGGACCTGATCCACAATTGCTCGTGCACGGTCCGGCCCCAGGTTACGCCTTCAACCTCGCCGGCGAGCTCAAATCCGAAATCTTCGTACAGTCGCCGCGCGGCAGCCAGCCCGCGGAACGTGGTCAACCAGATGCTGCCGTCGGCGGTCTCGTCGGCAAAATCCACCGCCTTTTGCATCAGCGCGCGTCCCGAACCGGAGCCGCGCAGGCGGTCCGACATGATGAACCAGCGCAGGTGCAGGCCGTCGTGGCGTTCACCGGCCGCGTGGTGATCCAGGATCAGCGATCCCTCGATCAGGCCGTCCCCGATCACCAGCCACACGCTGTCCAGTTGGTCGTCATAGCGTTGGAAGAAGCTTGCGCACTCGATGGCGACCTTGGTTTCGAAGGGCAGCCCAAAGCCCCATGCGGATGCATAATAGTTGATATGATGAGCGGTGATGGCCGCTACTGCTCCTGGCCGGTACCCCCGGACAATCTCAAAACCGCTGCTCACTCACCCGGCGTTGCGGAATACATGACCACATCCTCACCCGCGCCTGCTGCTGACAGATCCAGCGCGCATTCACTCGCCAGCCTGAGCGTGTAGTACACCTGGGCCAGCCGGGCATCCATGGTCTCCAGCTGGGCGTCGCCCTCCAGCATGGCCAGGGTTTTTTCCGGCACCTTGGCGTTCTTGCCCTCAGCACGAGCGCTTAGGCCCCCGCCCTCGGTAACCCCCATGATGATCTGGCCGCCGCGCGGAATCGACGAAATGGCAAGCATCACCAGGTTCAGCATCAGTTTCACCTGGTTCTTCGGCCGGATTTCACGCGGGATGTCCCATTCAAGCGTCATTTTTCCGTCGCCGATGAATTTCCTGGCCACATCTTCTGCATCGCCTGTGTCGATGCTGGAACCGGCTGAACCTGCAGCGCCGAAAGCGATGCGGCAGAACTGCAGTTTGGCGGATGCCTGCACCGATGACCGGCGCACCAGGTCGAAGGCGATTTCACGCATTTCCGCGTCCTGTTCGTCTTCCAGCACCTCCAGCCCGTTGGCAATGGCGCCAACCGGCGAGATTACATCGTGGCAGACTTTCGAGCATAGCAATGCTGCAAGGTCGAGATCACTCAACACTGCGTTGAATTTCATGAATTAAGGCCCCCTGTTGCCGGTAGCTTCCATTGGTTGTTCGCGCTTACTCTAGCGGCGCACCCCAAGCCCTGCCAACCTGGCAGTCACGGTTTGACTCAACACCTTGTTCCGACTCGACAATTCAACTACAGAACACGCAGCCATCATTCGCGGCAAAGTCAGAAATTGTGAAAACCCGAGCCGAATCAACTCCATGACCATGTCTCAACCATCCCGGCACCTGCTGTCTCTCATGAAAATCGCCCATGCTGCAGGTGCCCGCATCATGGAAATATACACTGACGGCTTCGAGATCGAGACCAAGGCGGATGCCTCACCGGTGACCGAGGCCGACGTGGCTGCCGAAGCCATCATACTGGCAGGCCTGCGCCGGCTTGACCCGGCTGCCAACATCATTGCCGAAGAAGCCGTGTCCGCAGGAGCGATACCGCAGGTTACGCAGGAATTCTATCTGGTTGACCCGCTTGACGGCACCCGCGAATTCATCAGCCGCAATGGCGAGTTCACCGTCAACATTGCGCTTGTGCGCGATGGTGCCCCGGTTGCCGGTGTCGTCTATGCTCCTGCATTGTCGATGTTGTACGCAGGTGAAACCGGGTCGGGTGCGTTTCAGATGCCGTTGCAGCCTTCCGGCGAATTTCCGGACGAACCCGCGCTGCAGCCGATAAAATGTCCTCCGCTGCCGGCGTCAGGCATCAAGGTCGTTGCCAGCCGATCACATCGCGATGAAAAAACCGATGCCTGGCTGGCAGGGCGCGATGTTGCCGGGATTGTGGCTGCCGGTTCATCCTTGAAGTTCTGCCTGCTGGCAAGTGGCAAGGCGCACCTGTATCCGCGTTTTGGCCGCACCATGGAATGGGATACCGCAGCAGGTCACGCGGTGCTGGCTGCAGCAGGTGGTGAGGTTTTTGAAGCGGCCGGACCCGTGCTGCGCTATGGCAAGGCGCATCGCGGTTTTGACAACCCCGGCTTCATTGCATCCGTGTCGGCACACGGTTGTTGAACGCGGAACCAGGTGCACGCCTGCCCTGAATCACTCTGCAAGCCGCCAATCACTCTATTTGTAGCAGTTTGCACAACATTTCATTAATCGTAAACGCTCCATTAACGCCTCATCAGGCATATTGCATCCACGGTACCGTTCATATTTGGCGGACGGTTTTTTCGAGTTTGTCAGTATTCAGGTGAGTAAAACATATGAAACGCATTCTTGCGCTTGCAGCCTTTGCAAGTCTCTCCATCACAGCAATATCTGCCTTTTCAGGCCTGGACAACCGGGCCCTTGCACGCGGATCCGACATCGATAACGGCGCTTCACTGTCGCGCTCCGGGTATGATCAGTCAGAGGCCGGCACCTATAGCCCGGAAGAAATAGTTTACGGCGGTCACCGCTGGTTCGGCACCACCACCAAGGGCGTTGCCCAGGCAGTGGAATCGGTGTTCGCGCAAGCCGGCCGACCTTCCGGCTACATCATCGGCGAAGAAGGCTCCGGCGCATTCTTCGGCGGGCTGCGCTACGGTGAAGGTACCCTGTTCATGAAAGACGGTACCCGGAAGAAGATCTACTGGCAGGGTCCGTCGGTGGGCTTTGACGTAGGCGGCAACGGGTCGAGAGTGCTGGTGCTGGTGTACAATATCAACCGTGAAACCCAGATCTATGACCGGTTCATCGGCATTGAAGGGTCCGCCTACATGGTCGGCGGCGTGGGTGTGAATTTCCAGTCGAACAAGGATCTCAAGCTGGCCCCGATCCGCACCGGCGTCGGCGCACGCCTCGGTGCCAATGTGGGTTACCTGAAATACACCGAATATCCGACACTGAACCCGTTCTGATGATCCGGCATTGCTGCTGACTGAAGACGCACCTGAACGGGATGAGCGAATCGAGATGCACCGCATCTCCTCATCCCGCACCGGTCCGATCCGGTGCAAGTGCACAATATACAACCACTGTTTGTCGCCAAAGCAGGCACAAAACCCGAGTGGTGTAGCTTTTAACACGGATAAATACACCTTACGGAACAATTAAACTTCACACCCATCGTGCAGTGTATTACGATCAGAATCCCTGCAATCGGGTTCTTCAATCGGATTGCAGGATCTACCATTTGTTAGTCGTATGTGGCTCTTCGCCTGTCTGCGTCTCATCCGACAATTGTGTGGTCATTGCCTTCTGGAGGACACATGTCTCAAATTGAGACGATTATGCTGGTTGCGCTGGGATTTGTCGGCGCACTTCTGGTCGGTTTGCTGGTTGTACGCGGACTTTGGACATATGCAGTCAGTTTGGGTAAACGCCGTGTTGAACGTCGCGCTCCGTCGGCCATCGCCGAACTCAGGGCAGACCGGGACCGGCTGAAAGCCGAATACGCCATGCAGGGCCGGCGGCTGCAACTGCGCCTTGATGACCTGAAAACCCGCATGGCCGAACAGATGGCCGAGGCATCGAGAAACCGCAATCGCATCGAGCATCTTGCAGACGAAACCCGACGCCGCGATGAAGAAATTGCCAAACGCGATGAAGATGCCGACAATCTGCGTTTGCAGATAACCGCACTGGAGCGCGAACTGACGGATCGCACCGAATTGCTTCAGCAGGCCAAAGATCTGCTGCAGGTCAAGGAAGAAATTTCAGCCGAATTACAGGGCAAGTTGAAAACCGCCGAGGCCAAGGTCGCGGATCAATGGTTCATCATCGAGACATTCAAGAACGACGGGACTGCGGCCACCGCCGACCTGAGCGGAACCGCCTCATCAAAGTTTGAAAGTGCGCAGGACAGATTGCGTCAGCGTATCGGGGAAATGAATGAACTCACCCGCCAGATTGATGAACAACGCCAGGACCTGTCGGTGCAGCAGGATGAATTATCCATTTTACGTGAACAGATAAACCGCTCCCGCGAGGCTGATGCCAGGGTCGCAGCTGCCAGCAAGGCAGGGGCCCGGAAAGCGGCTGAAAAGCCAGTCACATCCGATGAGGACACACCGGTCAAATCCGTCCAGCCGGCGGCTGGTGATCAACTCGAACAAAAAATCATTGAAACCGAACGTGAAACCGAAACGCTGACCGAAGAACTGTCCCGGCTGGACAAAATGTGGAACGGCAAAGGTACCGATGCAGGCAGTGACAGCGATGCAGTCGCAAGCCCGGACAAACCCGCGAACCAGGACAGCGACAAGGCCGCGACAGCCAACAAGTCTGCATCAAAGGCCGGCACTGTTCGCAAGGCGAAATCAAAACCGGCACCTGCTGCCACTTCCGGCAACAAGACTGCCGGCAATGCTGCCGAGACGGCGAATGCAGTTGCCGACAAGTCACCGCAACAGTCCGCACCATGCAAAGCCGCCGACGTCAAGGCAGATGAACCCGTGGCAGTGGCTCAGGTCAAGCTGCCGGGGTCATCGATGGACGTGACCGACCCCGCCCCGGAAAGCAGTCAAGCTGCGCGCCAGACGCTGGCCACGGCAACCAATGCCGGCAACAACAACATTATCTCGCTCGCGCAGCGGATTCGCGCTCTGCACGGCGATATGTCGGGTAATTCATGAACTGAGAGTCGACAGTGCCTTTGGTATTACTGCGGCCGGATGTTGAGACGTTGCACGATGCCTTGCCTGGCAAGACTGTAGACAATGATACTATCGCTGCCATCAGGCCGGCGCACGTGAATAGCCAGCGAGCCCCGGTTCAGTGATACAGACTGCACCGTTTCACCTGGACCCACAGCAAGTTCTATCGCATCTTCGGCGCTCACCAGCGGCGGCTCAAGTGTGCTGGCCCGATTGACGAGCGTATAGATAAGAAACGCAAAACCGGCTACGATCATCAGACCCATCACGTAAACCGAGATCTTGAGAAAGACCAACCCCGGTGAGTCTCCCGCCGGCAGGTCATCATCATCATCTGATCTGGTTGAATTTTTTGAAGCTTGAGTCTTGACCATGCCTGTTCCGGAAGAAAAATTTGTGCTGACCTACGAAGGACCAGCCGTCGAGCGGCTGGATAAACTGCTCGGTCAAGCCAGCAGGGACCATTCCCGTGCCCGCTTCCAGATGCTTATATCGCAAGGCCATGTGGAGGTGGACGGCACATCAATAGTCGACGCCTCATTCAAGGTCAAACCCGGATCAGTCGTTTCAGTCAGTCTTCCCGAAGCAGAAGACCCCGTCCCCCTGGCGGAATACATTGCGCTGAACATCGTACATGAAGACGATCAGATTGTAGTGATTGACAAGCCTGCCGGCCTGGTCGTGCATCCCGG
>JBDNEZ010000017.1:0-16004 GCA_041690095.1 Anderseniella sp. | reverse complement strand
TATTTCACCGATGATCTATGCGGTACCGATGCAGTTGCTGGCCTATCATGCAGCCGTTATCATCGGCACGGACGTTGATCAGCCACGGAACCTGGCCAAATCAGTAACCGTGGAATAGGATCACGGCGGACCGGTTTTGCAGTGCGCGAAAATTTTCTGCTTTTGTTTAGCTATTGTTTAACCATGTCGCGGCAATATCGCGGTCATGAAAATACAGTTAGTTGTTCGTGCGTCTGTCTTATCTGCGTTCCTGGTTGCCGGAGTAACCACCAATGCCGTCGCAGCCGCCTCAGAAACCAACGGGGTCCGCTCCGCCGCGCCGACTGCCATCATGCAGTCAGCCTACACACACCTTGTATCCGGCAAGCCTGAAATGGCCATTGCCGAATACTCCGCTGCTATTACCCTGGAAGAGATCACGGTTGCCGACAAAGCCCGTGCCCTGTTGAACCGGGCGCTGGCTCATCAAAAACTTGCCGCTCATGATGCTGCAATTTCCGATTACAGTCAGGCTATAGAACTGGATGCGCTGAGCCCGGGAACCCGCGCTGTTGCCTTGTATAATCGCGGGTTGGCAAATTCCAACATGGGCAGGCAGTCAGCAGCCATAGATGACTATACAAATGCCCTGTATCTGGACCCGTATCTCTCAGAAGCGTTTTATGCCCGAGCCAACACGCTGCGTGAGGCAGGGCAGTATGAATACGCGCTGGTCGACTATGCCCGGGCTACAAAACTGAATTACCCGCATCGACACCTGTCGCTTTATGGCAAGGCTCTGGCGCTGGCCAAACTTGGTCACAGGGATGAGGCAACTGCGGTTCTGTTTGAAGCCTATTCAATCAAGCCGGATTTCGCACCGGTTCGCGAACGGTTGGGCGATCTGGGCATGGATGTACCGGAACACCCGAGTGAACGGCAGATCAAGCTCGCGGTGTTACCAACCCGGAACCTAATGGCTGATGATATCGTGACAGGCTCCACCAAGCCACCGTCGGGGGCTGTGACACGGATTGCGCTGCGCGAGCCTGTGGCACCATCTGATGGGCTGTTCAATGATGGCAAACCGGGCGCCGCCGGAATCATGCTGGCGGCAGTGAGCCTACCGGCAGCCGCGATCAAAACGATTGCCCAAGTGGCACCGTTGAAGGTCCATGACCCGGAGACCATCTCCGTTGAACTTGTTGCCGCGGTGCCGGAGATACCGGTCCGTGTCGCCAGTCGCACTATCGAAACTGTTGTAACCAAAGCACCTGCAAAAGTAGTGCATGTTGAGCCGGTGTCGGCGCCCGTCGAAACGGCAAATGTGAACGTGGACGAAGACAGTTCAAATGTGACTGAGAAGCTCGAAGGCTGGACCGTGCAGCTTGTATCACAACGCCAACCCGGCAAAGCGTGGGACAATTGGGGTTCCTTGAAGGCCCGTCATGTAAAATTGCTCAGTAAACAAACTGCGGGTGTCGTGCGGGCAGATGTCGAAGGCAAGGGGGTTTATTACCGCCTTCGTGTACACAAACTGGAAAAAGCCCAGGCCAGGCGTCTATGCCGCGACTTGAAGCGAGAAGGCACCGGCTGCTTCATCGCTCATGCTGCCGGTTGATCTTTCTGCCTGATTAGCGAGAAGTAGGCCGCGTAACAACATAGACAGCAACACAGATCAGAACTGCGCCCGTCATCCAGATTGCGATGGCGGGCGCATTTGTGGCCATCACCAGCCATGCAAAACTAGCCAACATCATCACAACTGACGTTATCTTTGCGGGCAGTGGTATGGACCGGTCACGTTCCCAATCGACAATATAAGGCCCAAGTATCGAATGACCTGTAAGCCAGTCGTGGAGATCGGGAGAAGACCTCGCGAAACACGCCAGTGCCAATAGCAAAAACGGGGTCGTGGGAAGCAGCGGCAAGAATGCACCGACAAGTCCCAGCGCCACAAAGGTGATCCCCAGAACGCGTAGAATGCGCCGACGCGCCGTTAATCGACCTGACAATATCGCCGTCTCCTGCAATGATGGTTGGCGGTGTCATTGAAATGCAAACTGGGTTGTAGCAGTCGTCTTGAGAGCATGCTATGGCAGGCATTGTTGTCGTGATCGTATTGATTAAATTTTGTGAACTTCAGGAGTTTATCGGTAGCTGATGTTTGGCAAGTTGAGGACATATTTTCTGACCGGTGTCGTTGTGGCTTCGCCAATCGCCATCACCATCTGGCTGGTGTGGTGGTTTGTTTCGCTGTTTGACAGCTGGTTGAAGCCATATATCCCGATAATCTACAATCCGGATCATTATCTGCCGTTCACGGTGCCTGGTGTCGGGCTGGTATTCGCGCTTGTGGGAATTACCCTCATCGGCGCACTGGCGGCCAATCTCGTCGGTCGAACCCTGTTGAATTTTGGTGAGCGGACACTCGACCGGATGCCGATTGTTCGATCTGTCTACAAAGCCGTGAAACAGATATTCGAAACTGCACTGTCTTCAAATGCCAGCAATTTCTCGTCCGTGGGCTTTATCGGCTACCCACGCAAAGGGGTTAATGTAGTATGTTTCATTGCTCGTGAACTCGATTCCGGCGAGATCGGATTGGCCCCTGGTATCACCTATTATGCGGCGTTCATGCCGACGACGCCCAATCCCACGTCGGGCTTCCTGTTCTTTGTCGAGAAGAAAGAAGTGACGATTCTGGATCTGACGGTTGAAGAGGCGGCTAAATTGGTTATTTCCGCAGGACTGGTGACACCGAAGCAGATGCGTGAAGCAAATGAATCGATCGCCGAGGATGATGACACGCTGTCAATGTTGATCGCTCATCCCGATCAGGTGTTGAACCCGACACAAAAAGGTTCATCCTACGGCAAGAAATCTCCTGCAAAAAAACCACCTGAAAAACAATAACCACGTTGTAGCAACATACTTGCGTTGCTCGAATGGCGAACCGTATTGCCTGTCAACCGGCTGACAAAAGCCGGATGGCATCATCACGCTCGAACAAATAGAGCAGGATGCGCAATGCCTGTGATCGGGAGCCGGTCAGATTGGGATCGGCTTCAAGAATAAGCTTTGCGTCATCGCGTGCTGCCTGCAGCAGGTCGCCATGGCGTCCAAGGTCGGCGAGCCTGAAGCTGGCAACCCCTGATTGTCTGGTCCCCAGCACCTCTCCCGATCCACGCAGCTTCAAATCTTCTTCCGCGATAATGAAACCGTCTTCGGTTTCGCGCATGGTTTTCAGCCGAGCAGCCGCAATTTCGCCAAGCACGCCATCGTAGACCAGTACGCAACTGGATGCATCCGTGCCGCGACCAACGCGACCGCGAAGCTGATGCAGTTGCGCCAGTCCGAAGCGCTCGGCATTCTCGATGATCATTATGGAGGCTTCAGGAACGTCGACGCCCACTTCGATGACTGTCGTTGACACAAGGATGGACACTTCACCGCTCTTGAATTGCGCCATCACGGCATCTTTTTCCAGGCCTTTCATACGTCCATGCACGAGGCCGACCTTGTTGCCAAAACGTGCCTGCAAACTGCCGAAGCGGGCTTCAGCCGCCGTTTTGTCGATGAAGTCACTTTCCTCGACCAGCGGGCATACCCAGTAGGCTCGCTTGTCTTGCGATACAGCCCGTTCCAATGCGTCTACAATCTGGTCCAGTTTTTCAAGCGGCATCACCCGCGTCTCAACCGGTTTGCGGCCAGCGGGTTTGCCGGTTAGCCGGGTGATGTCCATATCACCGTAGGCGGTCAGGGCGAGGGTACGTGGAATAGGTGTGGCGGTCATCACCAGCAGATCGGCCGGCCGCCGTGACTTGGACTGGAGGGCAAGGCGCTGATGGACGCCAAAGCGATGTTGCTCATCAATGATCACGAGACCAAGATCTGCGAAACTGACGCCTGCCTGGAACAGGGCGTGGGTGCCAATCAGGATGTCGATTTCTCCGGACGAGAGCTCATCGAGCAATTGCTGGCGCACCTGGCCCTTTTCCCGGCCAGTGAGAATTGCCGCCTTGAGACCGGCAGCGCCGGCCAGTGGTTGTATGCCGGCAATGTGCTGGCGGGCCAGGATGTCGGTTGGCACCATGAGGGCGGACTGTGTGCCGGCTTCTGCGGCGGCGGCCATGGCCAGAAGACCGACAATGGTCTTGCCCGATCCAACGTCGCCCTGCAGCAGCCGCAGCATGCGATCCGGCATCGCCATATCACCAGCAATTTCCGAAACAGCCAGTTGCTGGCTGGCCGTCAGCGAGAAGGGCAAGGCGTAGATGATCCGGCTGCGGGCTTTCCCGTCGCCTTTCAGGGCTCTGCCTGATGCCCGTTTCATGTGACGGCGCACCAAAGCCAGTGCCAGTTGGTTTGCCAGAAGTTCGTCATAGGCAAGGCGCTGTCTTGCCGGGCTGTCGGGTTCCAGATCATCTGCATCTGCGGGGTTGTGAAGTGTTGCAAGAGCGACCTGGAAAGACGGCAGTTTGCGGGCTTTTATCCACGCGCCATCCTGCCATTCCGGCAAGTGGGGAACGTCTGCAAGTATCTGCCGGATTGCCTTGGCAATTATCTTGCCGGAGATCCCCGCAGTCAGCGGGTAGACAGGTTCAAGTAACGGCATGTCACCAAACTGGTCGGCTGTCAGAATATGGTCAGGGTGGACAATCTGCGGCGTGCCGCCATACCATTCGATCTTGCCGGAGATAAACCGGGTCTCGCCTTCCGGCAACAGTCGTTCGAGATAGGACCCGTGCGAGTGAAAAAACACCAGAGGCAGCGAACCGGTGTCATCGAATACGTCGACGCGGTAGGGCACTCTGCGGTTGTTGCGTGGAGGCACCTTGTGCTGGCCAACTTGCGCTTCGATAGTGATGATGCCGTTTTGAGGCAGATTGTTGATTGCAGGGCGATTTCGCCGGTCAATGACACCAGCGGGTAAATGGAATAACAAATCAACCAGTCGCGCGGACAGGTCAGCCGTGCCCGGGTCACCACTTTGCAGCCGCACCAGGCCGGCCAGCGTCTTTTCAACCTTCGCGCCGATACCCTTGAGCGCGCTGGCAGAAGCAAAATACCTGTTCAGGATTTCCGGTCGCATGGATGTTCGGTTTTTTCGATTGAATTGTCAGGACAGTTGTCTTGCCCGGTTGCGTTTCATGTGAGGTTCTTACATAAACCGCCGGACACACTAATTCCAACCTCCACTTGTTATTTCTTCTCTTTGCATCGGACACAAGCTGTGACTGAAACTGACGAAAATCGGCGTAAACGCATAGTCTGGCGAGCCTGTCACCGGGGCATCAAGGAAATGGACATCGTCATGGGGACGTTTGTGCAAAACAGAATTGGGCATTCTGACGAACCCGAACTGCAGGAACTGGAACGTATCGTTGAAATTCCGGATCAGGATTTGCTGGCCTGGCTGACCAATGCGCAACCGGTGCCTGATGGTCAGTTGTCGCCACTATTGCAGGAGATGCTGTCGGTTCGATTTGATGAAACGTTTTTCGGAAACCCGGAATGAAACGGATCGAATTGAAAAGCGCCATTGCGTCACCTGGCAAGGTGATTGTGTCGGGTGCGCCGGAGGGTCTCGACGGCAAGATTGCCGGCGAAATCGCACGGCTTGCCGAAGACCGTCTGGTGGTGCATGTGGCGCGCGATGACCAGCGCGCCTCAATGATCGGTGAGGCGATCAACTTTTTTGCCCCGGAGGTGGAGATTATCCAGTTTCCGGCCTGGGACTGCCTGCCTTATGACCGGGTGTCGCCGGTGGCAGGGATCCTGGCACGACGTATGAGTGCCTTGACCCGGTTGGCGGCGGGAAAGATTGACAAACCGGCCGTGCTTCTGACAACCTCCAATGCGATCATTCAGAAAGTACCGCCGCGCGACATCATCCGAAATGCAAGCTTTTCGGCAAAACCTGGCAACCGGGTCGATACCAACGAGTTGCAAAAGTATCTGGCAGTCAACGGTTTTTCACGTACCGGTACGGTGGTTGACCCGGGTGATTTCGCCATCAGGGGCGGCATAATCGACATATACCCGCCCGGCAGCGAAGAGCCGGTCAGACTGGATTTTTTCGGCGATACGCTGGAATCCATACGAAGCTTTGATGCCCAGTCGCAACGCACCACCGGTCAGTTGAATGCGCTGAAACTCGATGCGGCAAACGAAGTCCTGCTGAATGATGAAACCATTGCCCAGTTTCGCATCTCCTATACGGCCCAGTTTTCCGGCACCGGGATGAATGATGCCGTGTACGAAGCAGTATCAGCCGGCAGACGTTATCAGGGAGCGGAACACTGGCTGGCATTGTTTTATGAAAAACTGGAAACGGTGCTGGATTATGCCGGCGCTTGCGTGCTTACAATGGATCATCTTGCCGATGACTCCATCGAGGCACGGTCCGCCCTGATCGAGGAATACTATCAGGCTCGCATAGAAGCGCTCAACAAGGACACATTCGGCGCGCCGGTTTACAAACCGCTGCCACCTGAGAAGATGTTCCTTTCCACTGAGGCATGGTCCGACATTGCAGCCCAGTATCCGGTTGTTGCACTGACGCCGTTTGAAGCGCCGGAAGGGTCCAGCCTGCGGGTGATTTCGGCCCACGGCAGACAGGGACGCAGCTTTGCCGCAGAACGCGCCGAGGCAGGCCGCAATGTCTATGACGCCGTGGTTGATCATGTCCGGTCGCGGCAAAAGTCGGGCAGGCGGGTGTTGCTTGCAGCCTGGACCGAAGGATCACGCGATCGCCTGCTGGGCATCCTGAAGGATCACGATCTGGGACTGGTGGTGCCGGCAAAAGACGGACCAGAGGCGCTTAAACGATCCAAAGACATGGTATCCGTCATCGTGCTGGGCCTGGAATCCGGTTTCGAAACGGATGATCTGGCCGTTGTCGGGGAACAGGACATACTGGGTGACCGCCTGGTACGGCGCGGCAAACGTCAGAAAAAAGCCAGCGAGTTCATTTCCGAACTGGCATCCCTCAATGCCGGGGACCTGGTGGTTCATGTGGATCACGGCATTGGCCGTTTCGAAGGCCTTAAGGTGATAGACGTGCAAGGCGCCCCGCATGACTGCCTGTTCCTGCAATACCATGGCGGTGACCGTCTTTTCCTGCCGGTTGAAAACATCGAACTGCTGTCGCGCTATGGCTCGGATGATGCCGGCGTCAATCTCGACAAGCTCGGCGGCGTGGCCTGGCAGGCGCGCAAGGCGCGTCTCAAGGAACGGGTCCGTGAAATTGCCAGCCAGTTGATCAAGACGGCTGCACAACGCGAATTGCGTGATGGTGAAGTCCTGAGCCTGCCCGATGGTGTCTATGACGAGTTCGCCTCCCGGTTCCCCTATGAAGAAACCGAAGACCAGTTGACGGCCATCGATGCCGTGATATCCGATCTGGCGCGGGGACGTCCGATGGACCGGTTGATCTGCGGCGACGTTGGTTTCGGCAAGACCGAAGTTGCGCTTCGTTCTGCTTTCATCGCGGTGATGGCCGGCAAGCAGGTTGCGGTAGTTGTGCCGACAACCCTGCTGGCACGCCAGCACTACACTACTTTCACGGACCGCTTCAAAGGCCTCCCGGTCAGAATAGCCCAGGCATCGCGTCTCGTCAGCCGCAAGGATGTCAACGAGGCCAAGAAGGGCATTACCGACGGCACGGTCGACATCATGATCGGGACCCACGCCCTGTTGGCAGAGGACGTCAAATTTCGCGATCTCGGGCTGCTGATTATCGACGAGGAGCAGCACTTCGGCGTCAAGCACAAAGAAAAGCTGAAGGAGATGCGTGCCGACGTACATGTCCTGACACTGACCGCGACACCCATACCCCGCACACTGCAACTGGCGCTGTCCGGTGTGCGGGAGCTTTCCCTGATCACCACGCCACCGCTGGACCGGCTTGCAGTGCGGACCTACATCTCGCCGTTTGACCCGGTTATCATTCGCGAGAGCC
Source organism: Anderseniella sp. (assembly GCA_041690095.1). Classification (GTDB taxonomy): domain Bacteria; phylum Pseudomonadota; class Alphaproteobacteria; order Rhizobiales; family Aestuariivirgaceae; genus Anderseniella. Next base: position 8,059 of record JBDNEZ010000017.1, on the reverse strand, counting down.
TGTTGCGTGAGTTGTATCGCGGCGGGCAGAGCTTCTATGTGGTGCCGCGCATATCCGACCTGTCGGTGGTTGCCGATTTCCTCAGGGCGCAGGTGCCAGAGGTCAAGTTCGCAATTGCCAACGGCCGCATGGCCCCCACTGAACTCGATGACATCATGACCGCGTTCTACGATCGTAAATATGATGTGCTGCTGGCCACGACGATTATTGAATCCGGCCTCGATGTGCCGACGGCCAACACCTTGATCGTACATCGGGCTGACATGTTTGGCCTTGCTCAGCTTTACCAGATCAGGGGCAGGGTGGGACGTTCCAAGCAACGCGCCTACGCGTTGTTCACGGTGCCGTCCAACAAAACACTGACGGCGCCTGCGGAAAAACGTCTCAAAGTATTGCAATCACTCGACTCGCTAGGGGCGGGGTTTACCCTGGCCAGTCATGACCTGGATATTCGCGGTGGCGGAAACCTGCTGGGTGAAGAGCAATCTGGGCACATCAAGGAAGTCGGGTTTGAACTCTACCAGCACATGCTGGAAGAAGCTGTTGCATCCTTGCGTTCCGGTGAGCTTGACATCGAAGCCGATGGCCAGTGGTCGCCACAGATCAACGTGGGAACATCGGTGTTGTTGCCGGAGTCGTTCATCCCGGACCTGCAAGTGCGCCTTGGTGTGTACAGACGCATGGCCGACCTGCCTACCCAGGAAGACCTGGACGGGTTCGCGGCTGAACTTCAGGACCGATTCGGCCGCTTGCCCGAGGAGGTCGTGCATCTGATTGATATCGTGTCGGTCAAGTTACTGTGCCGCACTGCCAATGTCTCGAACATTGATGCCGGGCCCAAAGGAGTCGTGTTCACGTTCAGGGATGGCAAGTTCCCCAATCCGGACGCGCTGGTTCAGTGGATCAATGATCAGGGCAGCCGCGCCAAGATCCGGCCGGACATGAAACTGGTGATCATCCGGACCTGGGAGACACCGGCGGACAGGTTGGCAGGTACTCGCCAGTTGATGCAGACGTTGGTGAAACTGGCAATCACGCCAGGTTAAGTCTGGCAAGCAATCCGAAGTTCAGGGCCGATGAGGCTGAACAGGTATGTCATACAGGATTTATGCGGGGAGTACCAGATATCAGTAACAGCGACCCATTTCATGGGATCATAGCGGTTCACTCGGGCAGGCGCGGTGCGCAGCGCGATGCTGCTGCATCGGGCAAGCAATGCAACGCACCCGATGGACCGCTATGACCCACCCGAAGCGCCGGGCGCTTTTTCCCGCCAGCTACGTTGCGCGCCGCTTGTGGTACATGTACCACGGCGCGACACGCGCCTTGCCGGCGGAAAAAATCGCTCCGGTGAAATGGCTCGCTGTTACTGAGATCTGGTATAACACTCCAATAAAGCACGGCTGGGTTGCCACATTCGCGCCACGAGAACGGCTCTCGTGGCGCAGTCAGGCAGGCTTGTTGTCCCTGTCATATTGTTTGGTGCGTGCTCTGCGCTATTGAGTGCTGTTGGTTTCGGTTTTTGGCAGTTCGGTTGGCGGCACGCTGTTGGTGATGATATTCTGCTGGGCCTTACGGGCTTTCTCGGTCTCTTCTTCCACCTTCTGTTCGGCAACAGATTTGAAAGCTGGGGCTGCTTCCAGTTCTTGCTTTGTCGAATTGAGGACGAGACGAACATTGCCATCTTTCATCAGGGTTACACTGATGGCCGACATCTTTACGGCGACATCCTTCTCTCCAATACCGAGGAATCCACCGACCCCGACAACGACACCTTGGACTGTGCCGTCGAGGTTGATGATCATGTCGTTGATATCACCTACGGCCTCGTCGTTTGGCGAGTAGACACTAGCACCGACAAAGTCGTTGGACAGGATCGTGCGTTCGCTCTGCAGGATAATCTGCCCCATGACGGGCAGCGAGGTTTTCTCGGCACTGGTGACGTCCTGGGTTGTGATTTCAGGTCGGTTTTCGGTTTCAGCAGCGATGTCGTCCTCGGTCACCTGTTTTGCAACCGAACTGGTGTCGGGAGTTGCCGTGTCCACAGGAGCTGTGTCCGCAGGAAGAACCTGTGTTTGCCCCGTCGACTGGGTTGTAGGTTGCGTCACAGTGGTCTGTGCAATCGTAGGAACTGTTGCGATAAATGCTACCAGTGCCAGTATGCTGGTGCTTTTCAACATTGTGTTTTCCTTTTCTGATCCACGGCTTCTCGTTTCATCGCCGCATTCAGGTGCCATGCCGACGCCTATCTGTAGCGACAACCATCAGCATCGTGTTTAGTTCCTTTGGTATGAGCCGCCGAAATTGGTCGTATTTGGTTTGAGGCGGTATCGCGGCGACTTTTCTGTTGCTCGTGGACGCGACGAACGAATAGTTTGCACCAATGCTGCAGATCTTAAGAACATTCTTCAAAGCCGAAGGTGCCAGGCCCGGCGTCGTGCTCACGTGTTTGCTCATTGCGGGACTGGCGGAGATTGTGTCTGTAAGTTCATTGTTTCCCGCCCTGTTGCAGATTTCTGGCGAATCCAAACAACTGCCGCCTGCGTTTCAGGCTATTCTGGATACTCTGCTCTTCCCGCTGGGGCCAAGCCCATCATTTTTATCTCTAACGGTGGTGGTGGTGCTCGCCATGGTCGTGCGGGCCGCCATGCAGGGTACAGCGAACGCCTACACTGGATTTTCAGCAGCGCGCGTGGTCAAACGGATGCGTCTGGCCGTGCTGGAGCGGTTGATGAACACTGGCTGGAGCACTTACAGCAGCCTGCCGGCAGGCCGCCTAGCCAATACACTAAGTGTGGATGTCAATCGTTCCGGGCAAGCTTATATGCAGTCGACCCGGTTCGTAACCGCACTCGCACAAACTATTGTCTATGCTATTCTGGCAATGATGACTTCGCCGGTGTTGGCACTCGCGGCTCTTGCAGGCACGCTGGTTCTGGTCATCACTCTTGGTAAATTAATTGCAATCAGCCGCCGCGCAGGGGCCAAGCAAACATTGGCAACCTGCGAACTGGTGGTCAGCGTTTCTGATGCACTCAGTAATATCAAGCCCATCCGTACAATGAACCGGTCACGGCAGTTTCTGGATTCGTTTGCCTCGTCTATTGATCGGATCGAACATTCCTACAGGCTGATGGTCGTCGCGCAGCAGTTCCTGGGCCGCGGGTCAGAAGTGCTGCTTGCAATCCTGGCCGGTGCCGCCATTTATGCCGCGCATCAGGTTTTCGGTATGTCGCTTGCCGCTCTTGCGGTATCAAGTTTCATATTTTTCCAGGCCTTCGGTGTGGTGCAGCGGCTGCAGATAATCGTGCAGCGGGCCGGCGAAATGGAGGCGGCACTCTCTTCAGTAAAGAAGTTGACTGACGAACTGGGCGAGAATGGTGAGCGTATCGGCGGTAAGCCAGCACCTGACCTGAAGACAGGTTGCCGCTTCGAGAATGTGTCATTCAGCCATGGCGAAACGCCGATAATCAGTGACGTCACTATAGATATACCATCTGGGAAAATCACCGTTCTGCAAGGGCCTTCGGGTGCGGGGAAAACGACGCTGGTTGATCTTTTGCTTGGCCTGTACCAGCCGGATCAGGGGCAAGTTCTGGTCGATGGTATTCCACTATCAGAGATTTCGCTCGAGTCATGGCGTGAGAAAATCGGCTATGTACCGCAGGAGCTGTCGCTGCTGCACACCTCGCTCCTTGAAAACATCACCCTGGGCAAAACCGGCGTCAGCGAAGACGCGGTTTTGAACGCGTTGACACTTTCCGGAGCGCTGGATTTTGTCACCATGCTACCAAACGGACTGTCGACCGACGTTGGTGAGTTGGGTAGCCGCCTGTCTGGAGGCCAGCGCCAGCGCATTGCTCTGGCGCGAGCGTTGGTAAATACCCCGAAGCTGCTCATTCTTGATGAGGTGACTAGCGCGCTTGATCCTGAAACCGAATTGTCAGTGTGTGAGAACGTCAAAGCCCTGGCTGGTGCTTACACCATCGTCGCCATTACGCACCGCCCGGCGTGGTCTGGCATTGCCGACCGCGTCTACAGAATTGAAGCTGGTCAGGCTCTTGAACCTTCGAAACTAGAGCAACATGGGTTCAATTGAATCCATCAACCTGATCTGGCGTATTTTTTACATGGGTAGACCGGACAATTTGCACGACGGAAGCGATATCTTGAGCACACCTGCCAAATTCAGAACTGCTCAGGCTGTGACCACGGTGGCCTTGACGAAGATGCGTTTTGCCGGGTCTGTCGCCACGAGCGAATATCGCCCCGGTGCTGCAGCAGCATGAATGCTGAGGACAAGTCTGGTTCCTGCGGGAACCGGGGCGATGAACATTGCATCCAGTCTGGATATCACCGGCTGTCCCAATGTCCGAAACAGCAGGCTGGTCAACATTCCCAGGATCATCATGCCGGGTGCGATCGGACGCTCCAGTCCGAGCGACCTAGCTGCAACAGGATCGTGATGTACGGGGTTGTTGTCGCCCGATGCCTCCTGATAGGTGCGGAACATCTCGACTGTCAGCAATGAGGTCTCAAGCGACGCCAGCGGGCTGCCGCTGCCCGCAGCCTTCACGGTGTCTACGACAATTGCCGCCGGCGGTAATGTCCGGGCCAGCAGCAAGGAACTGTTGGCGTCGCAGACCGGCTCGCCGGCCGCGTCGGTTACATGCAGCTTGAGATTGCATCGTGCATTTGCCGAACCTGTCAGGGAGGTTTGGCAAGCCAGGGTCTCGCTGCTCATCAACGGGCGGTGATAGCGGAATGACTGCACTGCATGGATAGGAACCAGCCCGCCTTGCGAACATTTCTGGACAAGTTCGGCAATTGCATGCGTGCGCGGTAAAATTGTCATTGGCCAGGTTGGCGGAATCTGTGAGCTGGTCCACCCGATGGCTTCGGCGAACCCGGCCACGCCAGCTTCATCCGCGCGCACGAACAGCGTGCCGGCTTCCTGCTCCGCGTTCATGCGTAATCGGGATGCGTCAGACAGACCACTGCATTCAAGCCACCGAAAGCAAACGAGTTGGATAGGGCCACACCCGTTTGAGCCTTGCGCGATTCATTGGGAACGCAATCAATGTCGCACTTGGGATCGGGGCCCTTCCAATTGACCGTAGGCGGCACGAATCCATACTGCATTGCCAGAATGGTGGCGACCAGTTCGAGGGCTGCACCACCACCGAGTGCGTGGCCATGCATCGACTTGGTAGACGACATGGTGATTTTGTCGGCGTGGTCGCCGAGTACGGCACGAACAGCTTCGGTTTCCGCAATGTCATTGGTCACGGTTCCGGTACCGTGGGCATTGATGTAGTTCACGGTTTCGGCAGGAAGACCGGCATCATCGAGGGCAGCCCGGATCGCCGCACTCGCGCCGGCCGGATCAGGACGCAGCAGGTCACCAGCATCTGAAGACATGCCGACCCCGGCAAGCCTGGCATAGACTGTTGCGCCGCGGGCAGCGGCAAGATCGGCACGTTCCAAAACCACTATACCGGCACCTTCTCCCAGTACCATACCGGTACGGCCCTTGGAAAACGGCGAACACGGAATGGGCGACAGGACGCGGAGAATTTCCCATGACCGCAAGCTGGCCGGGGTGATACAGGCTTCGCTCCCACCTGTTATCACGCGGTCGGCCAAACCTGCACGAATGAGGCCGAGACCTGTAGCAACGGCATGATTTGACGATGCGCACGCGCTGGACACAGTAAATGACGGCCCCGTTGCACCCAGTTCCATGCTGATCTGGCTGGCAGCTGCATTCGGCATCGCCCTTGGGATGGTCATCGGGTCAAGCCGCTTTTTCTGCTCGCCATAAAAAGTATGATAGGCATCGTCCTGAGTAGTGACGCCGCCTATCCCGGTTCCAAGAATGACAGATGTACGGTGTGAACGCAGGTCGGTTTCCTGCAGTCCTGATTGCTCAACTGCTTCGAGACAGGCGGCAAGAGCAAATTGGGCAAACGGGTCTAAAAACGGCAGCCGCGCCTTGGGCAACCGCTCCGCAGCATCGAATCCACGCACCTGAGCGGCAATTTTGACCTGCAACCTGTCGCTGTCACGGTTCAGCTCCAATGCCGATATACCGCTGCGCCCGGCAACCAGTGCATCGCGCATTTCGTCTGCAGTATTGCCCAGGGCCGAGACGCACCCATACCCTGTAATAACGACGGCTGGTCCAGTCATGCATTGTCCTGCGCGTTGCTCTCGACCAGGCGGGTTATGGTGTCGATTACGTCACCAACGTTTTTCAATCCCATGATCTCCTCATCCATAGTCACGTAGATACCGAACTCCTCTTCAAGTCCCTGAAGAATCATCACCATGTCGATGGACTCTATCTCCAGGTCCTCAAGCGAGGCCTCCCGGGTCAGTTTAGCCTGGTCCACCATGCCTTCTCGAGCGATGATCTCCAGGATCTTGCCTGCAATAGCACTGTTATCATCGTTTTTATTCGTCATTTGCTCTTTGCCCCGTACGGTTGTGAAGAGATATTCCCTCCGTTCGCCCGTGTCTCAACGAGTAATTTCCGGTAGACCCTATGAGTTTTGTAGCGCCTCGCGTTCATCAGGTCCAGCATGCGTAACATGGGTTTGTTGTCATCCAGTACCCAGCCAAGTTCCGCAGTACGAATTCCCAACTTTGCAACCCCTTCGCGCATTTTCTCAATTGCCAATAGTGCAAATCCGGCCCCCAGTCCAGTTTCTCGGTGCTGACGGCTGACGCCCATCAGCAACAGGCGTCCGGACGTATAAGCACGGCGTTTGACCTTCCAGGCAAGTTTGGCCCAACCGAATGGCAGTAGTCGTCCATCCAGATCTGCAGACAACTCGTTCAGGTTCGGCAGGGCAAGCGCGAACGCGGCCGGCTCACCTTCGACCTCCACGATGGCGAGGCACTCGTCGGTGAGCAGAAGTTTGAGGTCCTTGGCCATGTGTGCCAGTTCCTCGCGTGTCATCGGCACGAAACCCCAGTTATTCTCCCAGGCATCGTTGAACAGTTTCAGCACCGTATCCAGCTTGCTCTCGATCGTGCTGGCTTGCGCAAGATAGGTGTGAATTTTCATTTTCGCCGACATTGCGGCGAACCTGTTTGCCATCTCGATAGGCGAGTCAATATCCGTGTATTCGAAGGAATACAGATCGCGGGCCTTGGTATAGCCCGCGGCCTCGACCCGAGCGGCCAGATAGGGCGGATCCCAGGGTGTCAGGAACATGTTCCGTTCCTTGTGACCGGACACCATCAGACCACTCTCACCATTTACAGACAAGTTGAAGGGTCCCGTGATTTCCGTCATATCCCGCTCGGCCAGCCATTCTTCCGCTGCATCAAACATCGCAGCCACTGTCTCCGCGTCGTTGATCGCGGCAAGATTACCGAAATGTCCCAGGCCCGGTCTGTCGCGAGTGGCATCAAGTTTGTCGATCTGGGCAGAGATCCGTCCAACTGCGCGACCGTTGTTTTCTGCAATCCAGAACGCAGCCTCGGCGTGCTCGAAGAATGGGTTCTTAGATACATTCATAATGTCGCACTGAATGATGTCCAAAGGTGCAACGTATTCGGCAAAACTTCCGTAGAGTCGTCGAGGCAGGGCAGCAAAGGCACGAATTTCGCTTTTACTTTCCACCCGCTGGAGGCGCACTGAACACATCTTTTACTCCGTCTCCAATCCGCTGGACGATTATCCCGACGCGGCCACATCAATCTAGTAGGTCACGGTTGCAGCCCTCGATCAGCCCGGTCCGATCAGCCCGGTCCAGTTTTACTGTTTGGACATGTTGAGGAGTTGTTCCAAGCATGTATTGTCATCATCGTGGATCGCCGGTCAAGTGCGTCATACCAAAGGAACTGACCTCAGGCGTTGCCGGCAGGGGCAGAGCGTTCCTTGGCCACTTCTGCAATGGCTTGCGCAATCGCTTCAGGCTCGCGGGCGCCCATGACGGCATACCTGCCGCCGATGATGAATGCTGGCACGCCAGTAACGCCCATTTGCTGGGCCTGGGCAATTTCCGCCTGGGTCTCCGCCATATCCGCATCGCTTTCCAGCAAGCGC
>JBDNEZ010000016.1:0-10016 GCA_041690095.1 Anderseniella sp. | reverse complement strand
GATTTCGGGATAGCCGCAGCGAAGATATACTCGCGAGGGCGCTTGAAGTTGGCGAGGTTCGATTGGCGGCACCATTGATCCAGGTCATCGGACGACACTGTTTCATTGCGGATGACAAAAGCAGTGGTCTGCTGGCCCCAACGCTCATGAGGCAGTCCTACCACGGCGACTTCGGCTATGGCCGGATGCAGCGAAAGTACGGATTCAATCCCGGCTGGCAGCACATTCTCACCGCCGGTGATGATCATGTCGTCGACACGGCCGGTGACGAACAGATCTCCGTCAGCATCTGTAAATCCGATATCACCGGTGAAGTACCAGCCATCATGCAAAGACTTGGCATCCGCATCCGGGCGGCGCCAATAGCCTTCGAATGCTTCATCACCGGCCAGCGTTGCAATGATCTGGCCCTCGGTGCCCGGATCGACTGTTTCATCAGGATTGCAGGACCCCAGAGCGACAACCCGTATCTCGGTGTTGATACCGGCCTTTCCGGCGCTGCCGGGCTTGCCTGCAGCATTCTGTTCAATTGTGAACGTATAAACTTCCGATGACCCGTAATGGTTGACGAACAGATCCGGCGCAAAGGCATCGTTCAGCCGCTTGAGCAGGCCATCCGTCATTGCCGCGCCGGCAAATCCCAGCTTGCGCACGCTGGTCGTATCGGTGTTGGGAAAGTCCGCGTGATGCAAAAGATCGTGGTAGAGTGTCGGCACCAGATAGAGCGTTGTGACGCCTTCCTGCCGGATCAGTTGCAACGCCTGAGCGGCATTGAACCTGGGCAGGCACACAAACACGCCATTGATGGCCGCCATTGCGAGCAAAGACCGCACACCCATGGTGTGATAGAGCGGCATCACTCCCAGAGTGATTTCACCCATGAGATAGGCATTTTGGGCCACATGCGCTATCGCCGCCGCCCGTTCGGCATGATGGCGGCGCGGCACACCCTTGCCCTGCCCGGTGGTGCCGGATGTGTACAGCATGAGTGAAACGTCACCGGCATTTGCGCGCGGCGTATCTGACGCCGGCGAGTGTCGCCATATGTCTTCAAATGAAACCGTTCCACCCTCGGCCCCACCCACACTGATGCGGGGCAAGTCGCTTGCCGGTTCGCATTGAGCGACCGCGTCTTGCGAGACGGGTTCAAAAACAATGGCCGTGGCGCCGGAATTTTCAAGAAAATAGGCCAGCTCCATTGCATTTGCACGCCAGTTTACCGGTGTGATCACCACGGCAGCCAGTTGCGCCGCCCAGTGCAGAATTGCCATCTCGGCGCGGTTCTGCATGGCCACCAGGATATGATCGCCCTTGTGAATGCCAAGCTTGTCGAGACACGTTACGGTTCGCAGGGCTGCATCCAGCAACTCGCCATAGCTAAACCGCCTGTCACCATCCACCAGAGCGATGGCATTTCGATTGCGCGCCGTTGCAGCAAGCAGTGTGCGTCCGACATCAAACACGTTTCATACCTTTACAGCTTGTGAACTGGTTGACCGGATGGCTGCTGCGGCTTCCACTGCGGCATCGACAATGCCGGTGTAACCGGTGCATCGGCATAGGTGCCCGGACAGCATTTCGCGGATCTGCTGTTCACTGGCACCGGGCGTGGCGGCCAGGAACGCGTCAAGCGACATCAAAATGCCGGCCGTGCAGAATCCACATTGCAGTGCGTGGTGTTTGCGGAACGCCAGTTGCAGCGCGCTCATCTGCGAGCCACTCGCCAGACCCTCTACGGTTTTGATATCCCGCCCATCGACCTGAACTGCCAGTTTCAGACAGGCGCGGACCGGTACGCCATCGAGCTGGATCGTGCAGGCACCGCACACGCCGTGCTCGCAGCCGACATGCGTGCCGGTTGCACCAAGTTCGTGCCGCAAAAAGTCTGTCAGCAATGTGCGCGGTTCGGCAAAGCCGCTGCGTCGAACGCCATTCAACGTGATGCTTACCTGATGCTTCGCGGCCGATTTCAGGACCTGCATTGCAACGCCTCCTCTATTGTGAGCTTGCCGAGACTGCGGATCAGTTTCCTTCGATAGGATGCCGTGGCATGAAGATCGTCCTGACAGTCGAGGGACCACGCCCAATCATTCAATGCGTCGGTCAGGGCTGAACCCTCCAGTACCGGCCAGTCACATGTCTCAGGCCGGTCGGTGGCGCCACCGACGCCAATGGTGAGCCCGTCACCACGGGCCATTACAGCGATTGCCACTATGGCAAAATCACCGTGGCGCATGGCGACTTCGCGAAACCCGGAACCAACGGTTGCATCACCGCGGGGAAAACGGACTTCCTCGATGACCTCGTGATCCGCACACGCTGTCTGAAGCATGCCTGTAAAGAAGCTGCGAGCGGGCATTACGCGGCGTTCACCATGCGATGACACAACCACTGAGCCGTTCATCACCGACAGGCACAACGGCAATTCACTGGACGGGTCGGCATGCGCAATTGACCCGCACACCGTGCCGCTTGAACGGGTTTGTTCGTGTCCTACCCAGGGCAATGCCCTGGCCACCAACGGCAGGTCTGCCGCAAGCGATGGCCAGTGCTCGAGATCACGCTGACTGGTTGTACAACCAACTGCCACATCGTCGTGACTGACCCGGATATAATTTGCGTCATCAAGCCGTGAAATATCGACGAGCAGTTGCGGTCTGGCGACACGCATATTGAGCATGGCGACCAGCGATTGTCCGCCAGCCAGAATACGGGCGTTGGCGCCGTGTTCGCCAATAATACTGGCTGCTTCGGCAAACGAAGCCGGTCGGACATAATCAAACGGAGGCGGCTTCATGGGCGGTTTCTCCTGAAGATGCCCAGCAGTCTGGCAACAGCTTTACTGAACTGCTTCAACAGGCTGTTTTCAGCTGTTGCCGAACTGCCATCAGACCCCGGTTCCGATGATGCATGAATAGCAAGTCGTTTGAAGAATTCGGCGATCAGAATGCGGGTGGCCCCCTTGATCATTCTTCCGCCGATTGCCGCAACCTTGCCCGACAGATCAAGGCCATAGACATAACTGACCCGCGTGCCGGTTCCCTCCTCTGCAAGGGTTACAACAGCTTCACCGCCACTTGTCCCGAGAGCACCGTTTGCCGCGCCCGCCAGGCGCAGGCTGCGAGGCGTTTCCAGATCGAAAAGCCGCACATCAGCGTCAAACAGGCCTTTTACAACTCCAACACCAAGTTCGATTTTCCCCTCAAATTTATGCGGTGAGGTCTCTGCGAGGTTCTTGCAGCCCGGCACCACTGCCTTGAGTGCTTCCACGTCCAGCAAGCTGTCCCAGACTTCTTGAGGAGACGCAGGCACAAGTGTCGACCCTTCGCCGGACACTGCGAAATCACTGCGGCTTAACTGCAGTGTCGCCGGTCGCGTTTGTTGAACCGCAGGTCTTGCCGGTTCTTCGGTGCCGATCAGGTCAAGCACGCGAGGTGGGGTCAAAGGCAGTACAACTTTATCCACGTCCAGTGCATCAGCAACCGCATTGGCAAGGCAAACCGGTGTGGACATGCAATTGCCCTCACCGAGGCCCTTGGCACCAAGCGGCGTCACCGGTGACGGGTTGCACACGTGAATGATGTCTATGTTCGGAACTTCCGTGGCAGTTGGTATCGAATAGTCGGCAAATGTCCCCGACTGGAAGCTGCCGTCAGCCCCATAGCTGAAATGTTCATATGCCGCGGCCCCCAGCGCATTCGAAAAGCCGCCGCGCACCTGACCGTCCGCACAGGCCGGATTCAACAGGGTTCCGGCATCGTGCACACTGACATACTTGTCTATTGTCATGCGGCCGGTGTGCCGGCAAATTTCAACGCCACAGAAATCAAACACGAAGCCATGGCAGGCACTGGAATTTATTTCATCCGCCGCATTGGGCGGAGACAGACAATCCGGTGACCAGAACGCGGTCTCGCGCAAGACAGGATTGGAGCCTTGCGGCAACGTGGACTGGGCCCAATGCGACGTTGCGGCGATGCGGCGGAACGGAACGGATTTGCCCGCGCCGCTGACCGCGCCGGCCGCAAACAGTATGTCACTTGCCGGACAGCCGAATTCAGCCGCTGCAAGCTCGGCAATCCGTTCGCGCAAGCGCACGGCTGCCAGATGAACCGTGCCGGCAACAGCGCCGGAAAAACGGCTCGAATAGTTTCCACTCGCAACGCTCCAGGCATCCCGGCCCGTATCGAGGTCGGTCGTTACGGTGATCTGATCCGGCTGCAGTGCGAATACGTCGGCAACAACCTGCGCCAGGACTGTCCGGTGGCCCTGCCCCTGCGGCACCGAAGCAACCTGCACACTCACACAGCCAAGCGCATCAACGCCCACTGTACCGGTTGCAACCGCGCCGCCTTTGGGCCCCGCCTTTTCGCGTTCGCTGGCTGTCAGAACAGTCGTGATGTAACCCATATTGGAGATTGAAGGTTCCACGACAGCCGCACACCCGATGCCGTACAGCCTGCCCTGGGCCCGGGCTTCGGCGCGGCGTGATTTCAGCTCCTCTACATGGCCCGCATCGTGCAGTGCCTGCAGCGCCGCCTGATAGTTGCCGCTGTCATAAAGCCCGCCGGATGCGGTTCGATAAGGAAACCTGTCCGCCGTTATCAGATTTTCTGCAATCAGTTCCAGCGGCTCGCGGCCCAGGCGCCTGGCGATTGTCTGCATCAGACGTTCAAGGGCAAAATAGACCTGGGGGCCCCCAAATCCGCGCACCAGGCCACTTGGTGTCTTGTTGGTCAGGACATTGCGGTTTCGTATGGCAAGGTGGCGAATGTCATAGGCCCCGGTCATATTGCCATGCATGCGGTACAAAGTGGCTGGTTCGGGCGCGCGCAGGTAAGCCCCACAATCGTCAATCTGGTCCCATTGCAGCGCCACAACCCGGCCGGACTCATTATATGCTGCCTTGAGCGTAGTCACCCGGTTGGTCGCCGAGGTTGCAGCGCTCAAGTGCTCGAGACGATCCTCAATCCACTTCACCGGCCGGCCGGCGATGCGGCTTGCGACACACAAGGCAACCACATAGGGAAATATTCCCTGTTTGGTGCCGAAGCTGCCCCCGGACGCAGGAGGTGATTTGAGACGCAACCGGTTTGACGGCACCATGAGGGCCAGCGCCATCACCGGTTGCAGCGCGAACGGCCCCTGAAAGTTGGATGTGGCTTCATAGACGTCGTCACCAGCATTGTAGGCAGCCACAACACCGTAACACTCTATCGGGGTCACCGAGTTGCGCGGATACTCAATCTCGATTTCACATTGATGATCGGCTTCCTGGAAGGCCTTTTCGGGATCGCCATAACTGAAGTGGCGATCTGCAACGACATTCGATCCAACTTCGTCATGCAACACCGGGGCGCTGTCGAGGATTGCATCGAGCGGGTCCACCACTGCAGGCAATGGCTGATAAGTGACCTTGACGAGATCCGCTCCGTCTTCCGCGATATAAGGTGTATCGGCAAGCACTATTGCGACAGGTTCACCCTGGTAACGCACCCGGTCGAGCGCCAGTGACCAGTGTTTCATCGGCGCCTTGACGCCCACTGTGAACGGCCTGGTAAATTGCGCCACCTGCTCGCCGGTGATGACGGCATGAACCCCGTCAACGTCAAGAGCGGCAGACGCTTCAATGTTCACCAGATGGGCATGAGGATGCGGGGATCGTACGAAGGCGGCATAGACAGTGCCGGGACGAACACCCAGATCGTCCATGAACTGGGCCTGGCCACACAGCAACCCGGCATCTTCGAAACGCTCTATCGGTTTCCCGACAAAGCTCTCGCTGCCTGCTCCGGGCGCACCATCACGGGCACCAGGTTTCGTGCGTTGAAGCACCATTGATCCTCCCAGTCGCGGCTATTCGAAACCGCGTTGGGGGAGAGAGATAGGTGTTTGCAAGGAGGCAGACTTATCAAGGCATCCGAATGCTTATCACACAGTCCGATTTTACCAGGCAGCCAAACCGGCACCCATCAGTCAACAAGTTGCGTGACCCGTCGGTACTCTGATGGCGTTACACCCTGGTGTTCCTTGAAAAATCTCGAAAAATTGCCCTGTGCCTCAAAACCAAGTTCAAGACCGACATCAATGATCGGGCGATCATAGTCGGTTAGCATCGGGTGGGCTGCTTCCATGCGCAACGTGTTCAGAAACATTGCCGGCGTCAAACCTGTTACCTGCCGGAACCGCTCAAACAAGTGCGACCGGGAAAGCCCTGCTTCGCGCGCCATGGCTTCAATATCAAGCGGCTGTCCGGAGCGTTGGCGCAACCAGTTGATCGCACGCCTGATACGATAGTCATCGGAGCGAACCTTGCGGTGTTCGGTTGCCAGAGACTTCCGATTGGAAAAAGCATCGGCCACGCCGATCATCAAATCAAAAACCACACCTTCCATGTGATCGCGATCCACATTGCCGATCGACGTCATGCTGGCGCTGAGATGCCTGATTTGCTCCGTGATGGAACTTCCAATCTCCACGCTTGGAGACGGGAAAAACTCGGCATGACCCGCCACGATCAGGCGTCGATCAACCGAACCCAGCCAGGTGGGGTCTATATAGAGTGCGAGGATTTGTGAGTCGTCGCTGCTGCAGAAATGCGTATAGGCATGCTGCTCCCAAGCATTGACAACAACGGCTGTCCGATCGGTGAGATGGCAGCGTTGACCCCTAACCTCAAATTTGGTGTCGGAGCCGCCGGCCTTGAACAGCACATGGCAGGCACGGTGGGCATGGGTAACAAGGGACCGGTTCATCTCAAGCAATGCAATGCGCCCGAACCTCCCCTGAAATATACTCCGCGCCTTCGACATTTTTGCTGATATCCAAGTTGCCAGGTGACCACTTTTGCTGAAGCAGCCAAAAACAAGCTAGCAAAAGACTGTTCCTTATAGCAACATGAGTTCAAATGCACCCATGTTGCACAAGCATATGGAACGATCTGGCTTATACTTTTCTATCGGGTCAACCAGAGATCATCCTGGCCCGACGGAGCTAATTCGACATCAGGCCTGCATCGCATCACGACTTCACGCGTTCAGCAGCGGGGTCATAAAGCGGGTCGAGATGAAGCTTTGCGGGAACACGCTCGGTTGCCACCACCAGTTCATAACGGCCCTGCCGCAACCAGTCATCATCAACCCCGTCCTGGTTGCGAACGTAGCCAAGACCGATGGGCTTGCCCACCGTATGCCCGAACCCGCCGCTGCTGAGATAACCGGCAAACTCACCATTGCGCAGGATGGTTTCACGGCCCAGCAATACCACCTCTGCATCGTCAACCGTGAAACAGGCGAGTTTCTTGGCCAGACGCTGGTTGGCGACGCGTTCACACGCTGCCCTGCCCATGAAGTCAGCACCCGACTGCAATTTCACCGCCCAGCCGAGACCTGCCTCAAACGGGGTATCGTTCGGCGTGATGTCGGAACTCCATGCGCGATAGCCTTTCTCAAGTCGCAGTGATTCAAGTGCACGATAGCCAACCGGCCGCACACCGTACGGCGCACCTGCCGCCATCAGTGCCTCAAACACCTCGCCGGTTGCGCCAATAGGCACATGCAGTTCCCAGCCCAGTTCCCCGACATAGGTGACGCGCAAAGCGCGGATGGAATGTCCCGCGATTTCAATCTCGCGCACATGGCCAAACGGGAATGCCTGATGGGAAACGTCATGGGTTGTAATCGCAGACAGCACATCACGCGAGCGTGGCCCCATCAGCGACAGGGTGCCCCATTGTTCGGTGACATCGTCAAGCGTCGCCTTGCAGCCTGCTGGCAGGTGATCGCGTATCCAGGCTGCATCATGGGTGCGGAAACCGGTGCCGGTAACAATGTAAAAATGCTCGTCAGCCAATTGCGCGACAGTCAGGTCGCACTCGATCCCACCGCGGGAGTTCAGCATCTGGGTATATGTCAGCCGACCCGGGCCTTTGGTGACATTGTTGGCGCAAATCCAGTCCAGCGCCGCGGCGGCCCCCGGCCCAGTCAGTTCATATTTGGCAAATGAGGACTGGTCGAAAATACCGGCGCTTTCACGCACCAGCGTGTGTTCTTCTGCAACCGGGGTAAACCAGTTCTGGTGCCCCATCGAGTAGATGTCGTGTTGCTCCATAGCTTCCGGCGCAAACCAGTTGGGCCGTTCCCAGCCGAGTTTGGACCCGAAGACTGCACGATGGTCTTTCAGGCGTTCATACAATGGCGAAATGATGCGCGGGCGCCCGGTATCATACTCCTCATGCGGAAATCCGATCGTGTAATGCTTGCCATAGGCTTCCAGCGTGCGCTCGCAAACCCAGTCACGGTCCTGATGCAGGCCTGAGAACCTGCGAATGTCCACCACCCACAGATCCATCGGTGCTTCACCTGACACCACCCATTGCGCCAGCACCCAGCCTGCTCCGCCACCAGAGGCTATGCCGAACGCATTGAAGCCGGCGCCGACAAACATGTTGGCGCACTCAGGTGCGCTTCCCAGAATGAAGTTACCATCGGGCGTAAAGCTTTCCGGGCCATTTATCATCTGCTTGATGCCGGCTGTCTCAAGCGCCGGCATACGCTCCACGGCTTGCTTCATGTGCTGCTCGAAATGCTCCCAGTCGTCATCAAACAACTGAAACTCGAAGTCATCCGGTACGTCACCTGTGGTCCACGCGATCGGGTCAGGTTCATAGCCGCCCATGACCAGTCCGCCGACTTCCTCCTTGTAATAGGTAAACCGGTCCGGGTCGCGAATGGTCGCCGCATCTGATGCCAGCCCATCAATTTTTTCGGTGATGATGTATTGGTGCTTCACCGGCTGCAGCGGCACATTTATGCCGGCCATGGCACCAATCTGCCGGGCCCACTGCCCGCCGCAATTGACGACCTTCTCGCATTGGATGGTGCCGTCTGTCGTCTTCACTGCAATGATGCGGTCGCCATCCATCTGAAAGCCGGTAACGCGCACGCCCTCAATGAGCTTTGCACCATGCATGCGCGCGCCTTTGGCCAGCGACTGGGTTATGTCGGACGGGCTGGCCTGACCGTCAGTCGGCAGCCAGCTTGCGCCCACCAGATCATCCACCTGCATCAATGGCCACATCTGCTTGACCTCTTCAGGCGAGATCAGATGCATCTCCATGCCGAAACTGCCGGCCGTGGTGGCAAGGCGCTTGTACTCGGTCCAGCGGTCCTCATTGCAGGCAAGCCGCAGGCACCCGGTCATCTTCCAGCCGGTTTCCAGCCCGGTCTCCTGCTTCAGATTCTTGTACAGATCGACCGAGTATTTCAACACCTGGGTGATTGAAGCCGAAGAGCGCAACTGCCCCACCAGGCCGGCTGCATGCCAGGTGGATCCCGACGTCAGCTGGCCCTGCTCCAGCAGAACCACGTCTGCCTGGTGATCGCGGGCGAGATGATAGGCCGTCGAACAGCCGATAATGCCGCCTCCGATGACCACGATCTGTGCATGTGTCGGAACCGGCATTTATCGTCAAACCTTTCCATAAACAGTCTGATAGGTGTCGAGACTGTGATCCAGCCTTTCGAGATTCTCGGTCGTGTAGGCAACATAATCGACACCGGGGGCGTTCAGGTGAAGCTCTGATACCATGCTCCACATGGCCTCGCGCAACAGCGATGCGCACTGCATGGCAGCATGGCTTTGCATGAAATCCGGCGTCGGTGTTTCAGCCAGATAACAGGTGAGAAACTCTCTGGTCAGATCGCTTCCGAAGCCGGCGTTTGAGGTTGCACCGGCCAGATCAAACATGGCCGTGCCGAATCCAGCATACTCAAAGTCGATCAACCACAGGCGTGAGCCGTCATCAATGAAATTGGCGGGTAGCAGGTCATGATGGCCGTAGACGATGGGCAACGGCACCTGCGCCTGTTCCAGCGCATCGGCGAGTTGCAGATAACGCGGTAATTCTCCACTCATCCGGCTGTCGCCGGCAGCAAGCGTCTTGGCGTAGTCGCGAATGACGTGGAACACCCAGAAGATAAACCCCGCACCACTTATGTGGGGAGCCATGGTTTGGT
>JBDNEZ010000015.1:0-23480 GCA_041690095.1 Anderseniella sp. | reverse complement strand
GTTCGCTGCGCGGTTTGCCATTAACCTGGCCCGGCACAACCGGCACAAGCGAACCTGTGTCAGGTGGAGTGGTGTTTCATCCATCGTCCGCATTGATCGGTCGATAGAGGCCGATCACTGAATTCTATTTTTGCAAAAAAGCCGAGAAAATCATACGGCAAGCAATAACCATCCACAGGGATCGATGAAATTTCTCTAACACTTTGAAATAGATCAGATTTATGACTTTTGATTGATTCGACTAAAATCCCCCTGATCTACGTCATAAGCCAGACCCGACATCTTTACGCCTCTTAACTGAAGTTGTTCGCCCAGGCCCCAGGACACTTGTGAATACTGCAAACTTGTTTCATCAGTCGAAATTGTGTTTTATAAGTATGGCCCTCTGCTGAGGGACGATTGTGCGGTGGGTGTACTGGATATCGAAACAGGGGGTAACTGAATGAGCGACATATCATTGGAGCAAGCGGACGCTGTAGTCCACGGCACGCTGGCTGCTGCCCGCAAGGTTGGTGCTGCGCCTCTGGCCGTCGTGGTGCTGGATCGTGCCGGACACGTAGTTTGTGTCAAGCGCGAGGACGCAGCGACGATGTTTCGCTTCGACATTGCTCTTGGAAAAGCTTGGGGTGCAGCGGCGTTTGGGCAGTCGAGCCGGGGACTGGCAGTCAAGGCGGCAAACAATCCCAATTTCTTTTCGGCGTTGTCCGCGACGTCCAGGGGACGTCTTTTGCCGAATCCTGGCGGCGTGCCCATCTACAACCATTCCGGCAACCTGATCGGCGCCGTCGGTGTGAGCGGTGACAGTGGTGACAAGGATGAGGAGTTTGCGATCTCCGGCATCGAATCAGGAGGCCTGAGAACGACATCGATGCAGGGTCCGTCCAGCAAATGACCCAGGATAAACCTCAAACCACAGTGCGCGCGGTTGAACGCACCTTGAATATTCTATTCCTTATTTCGTCCGCCTCGGAGCCGTTGTCCTTGTCCGAAATCAGTAGTTCCACGGGTGTGGACAAGGCGACTGCGCTCAGACTGCTGGCTACCCTGGAGGTTTTCCGGCTTGTTCAGCGCGATGATAAGAACCGCACATTTGCCATTGGCGCGGGGGCCTGGCAGCTTGCCAGTTCCTTTCAGTCAGAACTGAAGACGGTATCTGAAAAGCATCTTCGAAAGCTGCGCGACATGACCGGCGAATCCGTTTCGCTTGTCGTATCGCGTGGGCTGGACCGGGTGATGTTGACGGCAATAGAGGCAACGCACGAATTGCGTGTAGTGCCCAAACCCAATAGCGTTGTCCCGGTCTATGCCGGAGCCTCTGGCAAGGTTTTCATGGCCTTCATGTCTGCGCCTGAACGCGCCCGGGTCATCGAGTTGACCGGTTTGTGCTCGGTGAATGAGCGTTCTGCCATGGATCAGGAGTCATTTCTCGCGTCGCTGGAACAAGTTCGCCGTGATGGTTACGCGGTAAGTGTTGGCGATGTAACGCTCGGGGCGGTTGCTGTTGCAGCGCCGGTTTTCGGCTCGGGTGGCGAAATTGTTGCCGTTGTTTCTCTTCGTGGCCCTGAGGCCAGGCTCACCAGCGACCGTGTGCTCCAACTGTCGCCGTTGGTAGTCGAAGCCGCGCGCAATATTGCAGATGATGTGGCTGGGCAGGGCGCATAACGACCGTATCTCAAAAGGAGACTGAAATGCAACAAACTGTCCTGGTGACAGGGGCCTCTCAAGGCATTGGGCTGGCGACAGCAAAGCTGCTTGCCGATTGCAATATGTCAGTCATCGGCATTGCCAGGTCGCATCCCGAACGGGGCTTTCCCGGGCAATTTTACACCGCAGATTTATCGAGCCGAACAGAGACAGCGCAGGTCATGGAGCGCATCGTCGCAAGTCATTCGGTGAATGGCGTGGTGAACAATGTGGGCTTCAATGTGGTCGAGCGGCTTGGCGAGGTCGACCTCGATCATTTCGACCGGGTCATTGATCTGAACGTTCGCACGGCTATTCAGATCACTCAATGCGTCCTGCCTGGTATGCTCGCACACAAATATGGCCGCATCGTCAACGTATCGAGCCGCGGTGCACTGGGTCGCGAAGGACGCACGAGCTATGGTGTGGCAAAGTCAGGTCTCGTAGGCATGACACGGACCTGGGCGCTTGAACTGGCGCGTAACGGGATCACAGCAAATGTTGTCTCGCCCGGCCCGACCGCGACAGAGATGTTCCGGCGCAACAATCTGTCAGGACCTGATGCTGCGGAGCGCGAACGTGCCTTTCTGGCCGATGTACCGATGAACCGGTTCGGCGAAGTCGACGAAATTGCCTATGGCATCAGTGTATTCCTGGATCGTCGTGCTGCGTTCATGACAGGTCAGGTGTTGCATGTCTGTGGGGGATCTTCCGTTGGAATGACGGCGCTTTAGCCCCAGACGGTTGAATCGGACACAACTTCCCATCTTGCCAGATTTATAAAACTGTGTTTCACTAGATAAAATTCAAGCAAAAGCTACAGTGGTTAATAAGGAAGAACGGATGTCTAAGACGGTTGCGTACAAGGTCGGCAAACTCATCGACGGCAACGGGGGCAGCGTCATCGACAACGGTGTCGTCGTGATCAGGGACGGTAAGATCACCGCCGTTGGAGCGGTGGCTGATACTGTCATCCCGCCTGATGCAAGGATTGTGGACGAACCCAATCTGACAGCGATGCCGGGAATGATGGACCTGCACCTTCATATCGGGCAGTTCAACAATCTGACATTTCGAAACTACCGTGTGGCGCAATGGGAAATATCGCCGGAGTTGCAACAACTCTACATGCTTTTCCACGCCCAGCTTTGCTTTGAACGCGGGTTCACGACCTTGCGCGACGAAGGTCTCATGTCGACGCGCGGGTTGATGACCGAGCATACCATCGCGGTTCGCGATTCCATTAATCTGGGAATCTTCCCGGGACCCAGGTTGATCGTGGCAGCCTTTACAGTCGGCACGGGATCGCATCTCGATCTGATCATGCCGCGCGCTGCCCTTCGCAATCCAAAGGCAACTGCCGATGGTCCAGATGAGATGCGCAAGCTATCACGCGAGAATCTTCTCAAAGGTGCAGACTGGCTCAAGACGTGTGCCTCCGGCGGCGGCGGCACTGACAAGGAAAGCCCGCATGTTCGCAACCATACGCAGGCAGAATTGGACGCGGTCTGCGACGAAGCCCATGCGCAGCACGCGTTCTGTTCGATCCACTGTTTCACTCCAGACGCACAGCAAATGGCTCTGACTGCAGGCGCTGATACAATTGAGCATATGGTGTTTCACAGTGACGAGATGCTGGAAAAGATCGTTGCCGCAGGAACTCCTGTGTGCCCAACGCTGCTGCATCGCACCGATCATGCCATCGCAGTGCGTACCGACACGGGTACGCCGAAGTTCACGCTGGACAAGATGAAAAAGATCCAACCGTTCTGCTTTGAGACATTTCAGGCAATGCACAAGGCTGGCGTGAAAATATTCATGGGCACTGACATGGGGCCGGAGCCAGATATGGGATCGAACGCGCTGGAACTGGCGGTTTATGTCGATCTCGGGATGACGCCAATGGAAGCAATCATGACGGCTACCAGGAATGCAGCCGAGGCTGTTCATCTCGACAAGGAGATCGGCACGCTGGACGTTGGCAAGAAGGCAGACATGCTTCTGATCAACGGAAACCCGGTAGAGGATATCAAGGTTCTTCAGCCGCGTGAAAACATCAAGGTCGTCATGAAAGACGGCAAGGTTTTTGTAGATCGGCGCAAGGGTCAGGAAAAGGATGTGATCAATGTGGATTACAGGTCGTGGGCGCTGGCCGACGGCTAGAGTAACCCGGGTTCAGTTGAACCCAAAAAGTTGCTCTGAAACTTCGAAAACCATCAGGGTTATGAATTCTGGTTGATTCAACCAAAATTATTCTGGTCCAGGTGTAACGGCCAGTAATCGGTCTTGGGTCTACGTTGGGGGAAACGGAATGGCCGTAGGACTGGACGAAGAAACGGAAAAGACGGGTCTCGTTGACTGATGAGCGGTGTCGCCGCTCGGGCCCGGCATACAGAAGACAAAATGGAGGATTTTTTCTATGAGACGCAATTTTTCACTCAAGAAGTTACTGACCGCAGCAACACTGGTGAGCGGTTTGATGGTGTCACCCGCGTTGGCGGAGTTTCCCGACAAAGGAATGACCCTGATTGTCGCCTATGGTGCCGGTGGCGGTACTGATACAACAGCCCGATTGCTTGCGGCTGATCTGGAAAAGACCATCGGATACCCGGTTACGGTTCAAAACGTCACCGGTGGCGGTGGCTGGAATGGCTGGGGGGCCATCGCCTCTGCGGAGCCTGATGGTTACACGATCGGCTACATCAACATACCCAACATGTACTCTGGTTACCTGAACCCGGATATGCTGCGAAAGGAAAATCTTGATAGCTTCACGCCACTGATGAACCATGTCACTGACTATTGCGTGTGGGCGGTCAGACCCGACAGTCCGTTCCAGAACGTCGCAGACGTCATCAAGGCTGCGAAGGCCGGCAAGGTTTCAATCACCGCACACGGTGCAGGTGGTGATGATGATTTGGCGATCCAGCGGATGGAGAAGCAAAATGGTTTCGAACTCGCCGTTGTGCACAACAAAAGTACCGCCGATTCGAAAACCCAGGTTCTGGGCGGCAACGTCGACGTTCTGGGTGCCAACGTGTCCGAAGTAGCCGCACAAGTGGCGTCTGGAGAACTGCGGGTCCTGGGCGTGATGTCGCCGGCGGCGTCCAAATTCCTGCCGGGTGTAGCCACATTCAAGGATCAGGGATTTGATCAGGTCTGGTCGGTTTCGCGTGGTATCGCCGGGCCTGCTGGCCTTCCCGATGACATCGCCGCAAAGATAATGTCGGCGCTTGAAACCACAATAACCTCTGACGGCCACCAGTCCGCAGCCAACAAACTGAGCCTTGCCCCTGAGATCGTAAAGGGCCCGGAGTACAAGACCTTCCTGAAAGACACAGAGCAGGAAATCAAGGGTTTGATGGGCTGGTAACGCGTCCTGCGGTCTGAGCCGGCGCTCCAGATCAGTATGGCTTTTGATAGAAGCAATCAAAAACCATAGAACTGATCGTTTCTAAAGTGATAGAGCGACATGGGCTCAATTGAACCCATGTCGCGCTAGTGAGGCCGACTCAGACTGATCATACCGGTCAGCGTCAATGTGATTTCACCCATTCAGCAGACGTGTGGAAAGCCGCAGCAATGAACTGGATAAATCGGACAATTGCCCTGTGCATGATAGCAGGATCGGTGACTTTGCTGCCCTATACGGAAAAGTTTCCCGGCTCTGCTGCAGACTTCCCGCAACTCGTCCTGGTCGTGATTATAGTCCTTTCCGTGTTGATGTTCGCGCGATCACTGGTGCCATCCCTGGTCTCAATCAATGCTGGCGAAGGTGATGGCAATTTTTCGAGAATTGCGCACCCTGTTTCAACTTTCGCAGCCACCGCAGCGGCGGTTTTCGCAATGCGGTATATCGGTTTCTATCCTGCAATTGCCGGGCTGGGTGTCTTGCTGATTGGCATATTGGGCGCAAAGAAGCCGGCCATGTTTATAGGAGCCTATGCAGGATTGTTGGTTTTTGTTTTCCTGGTGTTTCAGCTGCTGCTCAATGTGCCGCTGGATTCGACCCGGCTTTGGGGCGGATAGGTAGCGCAGGATGGATATCCTACTTTTTCTGGCAAGTGTTCTTGAACCGATGAATTTGTTTGCCATTCTTGTCGGAGTCGTTTGTGGTCTGTTGATTGGCGGATTGCCGGGGTTGACGGCCAATCTCGGCGTTGCCTTGTTGTTGCCGGTGACCTACAGCCTAGATGTCACCGCCGCGTTGCTGATGCTGATGAGCCTTTACACCTCGGCGATCTATGGGGGGTCATTTGCTGCCATCCTTCTCGGCGCTCCGGGAACATCTGCTTCAGCTGCAACTGCGCTTGACGGTTTTCAACTCACCCGCAAGGGTGAGTTTGACAAGGCAATTCGAATTGCGACGTTTTCCTCCGTTGTAGGGGGGCTGGCAAGCGGGTTCGCCCTTCTGATTATCGCGCCACCCTTGTCGTTGCTGTCGCTGAAATTCGGCCCCGCCGAATATTTCATGCTGGCGGTGTTCGGCTTGACGATTATCGGGACATTGTCCTCAGGTAACGTCGTAAAAGGCTTGCTGTCCGGAGCGCTTGGTCTTTTCATCAGCGTGATTGGACTTGATCTGGATTCCGGTTTTCCGCGGTTTGCCTTCGGCATGCGTGAGCTTGTATCGGGCTTCAATTTCGTCCCCGTCGTTATCGGGTTGTTTTCCGTGTCACAGGCGCTTTTCATGTGTGAAAATGTGCATGGCTCCATCCAGCAGAACGATACAGCCAATAATAACAAATGGAGATTCTTACCGACTTTTCCGGAGTTTCGCGAGATTCGGACGACATTGGCACGATCTTCCCTGATAGGAATTTTTGTTGGCATTCTTCCTGGAGCAGGCGGAGATATCGGGTCCTGGGTGAGCTACAATGAGGCGCGCCGGTTTGCGAAGGACAAGAGCCAGTTCGGCAAAGGCGCCATTGTTGGAATCGCGGCATCGGAATCCGCCAACAATGCCGTGACCGGGAGTTCGCTGGTTCCATTGCTGACGCTGGGAATCCCGGGGTCAGCGACAGCGGCAATTCTGCTTGGCGCGCTGATCATACATGGGCTGGTGCCGGGCCGAACGCTCTTCACCGAACATGCCAACGTCACCTATACGGTGATTTTCGGCTTCATGTTGGCCAACCTTGTGATGGGTGTCATCGGGATGCTGATTGCCAAGCGGATGGCGCTGGTCGCTACTGTCCCCCAAACATTCATTGTTCCGGTCATCCTGGTGCTTTCGATTGTTGGCTCTTATTCGCTCGGCAACAACATTTTCGATGTTTACACGATGCTGGGATTCGGCCTGTTGGGATATTTCATGCGCAAGACCGGCTTCAGTCCTGCGCCTCTGATCCTGGGTCTGATCCTTGGGCCCATCGCCGAGACCGGCTTCCGCCAATCGCTCGTGCTCGCGCCAAGCAATGTGTTGTTCTACATCCTGGAACGGCCGATCTCCCTCGTTTTGGTTGCGCTCACGCTGTTGTCCATCCTCAGTGCGGTACGGACTGAATGGCGTCAGATGCGCGCTGCTCGTGACGGTGACAGCACCAAGCTGAAGCCTTGATTTTTTTGGCTCTCCTTATGGGAGAGTTGTAATTGTCTCTCCATATCGGGGAGTTGTAAGGAGAAAACCGATGACTGAAACCTCATGGCATGACGATTGGACCCCTGGCAGACGATTTCTTCGCCTGCCTGTGTGTTCGACGCTGGCCGGAGACCTGACGCTCCCCTTGCATGTGGCAACGGGGGCGAAACCAGGTCCGACACTGGCGATCACGGCAGCCGTTCACGGAGACGAAACGACCCCGGCCATGATGATCCGTGATTTGCTGGACGGATTTGACCTTGCCGGGTTGACCGGTCGTGTTGTTGCCGTACCGGTGTGTAATCCGCCGGCAGTCAGCAATTTTGGCAGACAAACCCCGGAACAGCACGGAAAGACTGATCTGCATGAGGTTTTTCCAGGCAATTCGCGGGGCAATCTCACGCAAATGATTGCTGCCGTGCTTGCCGAGCACGTAATCAAGCCGGCGGACGTATTGATCGACTATCATTGTGGTGGTTCCGGCGGGCGGCTTCAGGAACGTGTCGACATTCACCGGGACGCCGACCCGGCACTGCGCGCGAAATCACTGGAGCTTGCGCGCGCCTTCGGTACTGTTTTGATCCATGACAACGCGCTTGCCGGCACGGCAGTGGGATACGCCAATGCCTCGGGCAAGATCGCCTTCAATGCCGAAACCGCCGGCGTATACCTCGCCCCGACGGATCAGGATGGATACATGAAACGTGGCGTGGACGGCTTTCGCTCGGTCATGTGCACCCTCGGGATGATTCAGGCAGGTACACTGGCTGCTAAACGCCAATTGGTCTTTCCACCCAAGGCTCGCCATGAAGCCAATCCGCAAAACGGTGGTTATCTGATCTCGCAATTCCAGTGCGCGACCGAACTCGGCAAATCAATCAAAAAAGGCACTTTGCTTGGAACGATGATCGATATTCACACGTTGCAGGTCGCCGAAGAACTACGCGCTCCGGTAGACGGACTGCTTGTGTTCTCTCGCTATTCCGGGGCTGTTGACGCCGGGACAAAGTCATTCGCCCTTGCCGAAACTGCGCAATCGGAGTGGCTGGAATCGTGAGCGAAGATCTGATTAATACCGGGTTTGTGCTTGACCCGTCTGACAATGTTGCAACCCTGCCCTGGGGTGGCAGGGCCGGTGTTGCTATCCGGTTGCGCGGCACAACTTCATCAGGTGGGTCGGCATTGACACTAGCCAGTGAGATTGCGCCGGGTCACAAAGTCTCCCTGACGGACATTTCGAAAGGGGCGGCGGTGCTGAAATACGGTTTGCCTATCGGTTTTGCGCGACTGGACATACCAGCCGGAGCCCTCGTACACGTTAACAACGTTTCCAGTCGCTTTTCAGCTCCGGAAAACGAGAATGACAACGCGCCTGACACAATGGCCGTTATCCAGTTGGATGTTCTGGTGCAAGCCATTTCGGCGGTACTAGAGGCAGCCGGTGCTGCACCCGAGCCAGCAGAAGACACAGCTCGCCATTTGACTTCAGCAGAACAGTGCGGTGTGTCCACGCACGGGATTCGGCGCCTTCCGGCTCTTGTGGCCCGGTTGCGGGCAGGCGGGATCAATGGTTCGGCTTCGCCGCTGTTGCAACGCCATGGTGCATTGATTTCAGTTGATGGTCTTGCGGGCCTTGGTCACCACGTCGCCCGGATTGCCTCCGATAGTATTATCGAGACTGCACGCGAGACCGGCGTTGCGGTTGCACTGGTGCGCAACAGTTCGCATTTTGGATATGCGGGGTTTTACGCAAAGCGAATGGCCCAGGCAGGCATGGTCGGAATTGCGGTGTCGAACGGACAGGTCCTGGTCGGGCCACCTGGTGCGCGTCGGGCAATTTTCAGCAACAATCCGCTGGCACTGGCGGCACCTGTCGGGTCTGATGGATTTTTCGAATTTGATATGGCGACCAGCGTCACGTCGCGCGCGCACATCGCGATGGCGGCAGAAACCGGTGCAGCTATCGCCCCGGGAATCGCCCTTGATGCTGATGGGCGTCCAACGGTTGATGCGGCGGCAGCGCTTACAGGCATTCTCTTGCCGCTTGGTGGTGAAAAAGGTTTCGGGCTGATTGCTGCATTGGAAGTGCTGGCAGGAGTGCTGCCGGGCGGTGCTTACGCTGATCAGGTTGTCTCAAAGGAGGCTGAACCCGGTCATGCCGAAGGTACCAGTCATTTTCTGATGGCCATCTCACCAGCTGTATGCGGCAGTGAGGAGACATTTCGTGAACGAATGTCGGATCTCGAGCAGCGGGTCGTGAACCTGCCCATGGCTGCAGGCACCGCGCCGGCACGGTTGCCCGGGTCGCGACGTGTTGCCCTTGCCAAAGTTGCTGCGCGCACTGGACTACCGCTCAGCAAGGCGGCTCTGGAGGTGTTGACTAAACTGACGGGCGAGGCTGGTGTCCAGCTGGACCTGGTGATGGAGCTTTCTGCATGAATTTGCCAGAACATCTTATGGGGTACCGGCGTTCCGACGGTCGGTCGGGAGTACGCAACCTGGTTGTTGTCATGGCAGCCGCGGACAACGTGAATCCGCTATTGCCCCACCTCCAGGCGCGATGTCCCGGCATTGTGACACTGCCTGCAAGTTATGGCCGTGGCCAACTGGGCGAGGACTTGGAAATAACCCTCAGGACGATGGCTGGCCTTGCTGCGCACCCCAATGTCGCCGGCTGCCTTGTCGTGGCGTTCGAACGCGCAAGCGCTGAACGAATTCTGGAGCGTGTCACGGAACGCAGCGGCGACTTGCGCCTTTTGTCATTCCTTGAAGCTGGTGGAATGGAGCAATGCATTTGTGCTGCAGAAAGACATATAGCAGATCTTGTCGCGCTTGCCAGCCGCCAGGAACGTGTGCAGTTCGGTTGGAGTGACCTTGTATTTGGCCTGGAATGCGGTGGTTCGGATACCACTTCGGGGCTTTATGCAAACCCCGCGCTTGGACGCCTCAGCGATCAACTGCACGAGCGCGGGGCGACACTGGTTTTTTCCGAACCGGTTGAATGTCTGGGCGGCGAGGCCAACCTGACCGCGCGCGCGCGCACGCCTGACGCCTCCAGAGCAATGCTCAAGGCCGTGCGTGGCTTCGAGACCATTGCGCGCGACGCAGGCATCGACCTGACCGGCGTCAACCCCACGGCCGACAATATTGCAGGCGGTCTCACAACGATTGAAGAAAAATCCCTGGGTGCGATCGCCAAGACCGGCACCGCACCAATCGAGGGGTGTGTTGGCTATGGAGAGGCGCCTGGCGGAAACGGGCTTTGGATGATGGATGCGCCTGCAGCCGCAGTCGAAAACCTGACCGCACTCGCTGCTGGAGGATGCCAGATGACCGGCTTTGTAACGGGAAGTGGCAACCCGATCGGCCATACGATCATGCCGACGCTCAAAATCACGGCCAACCAGCATACGGTGGAGACTATGCCGGATCATGTCGATATCGCGCTATCGCAGCAGTTTGCGAGTGGCGCGAGTCTTGATGAAGCCGCCTCCCTGATCGCCGGGACGCTGGTCAGCATTGCCAATGGAAAGCCTACGGCCGCAGAAAATCTGGGTTATCTGCATAGTAATATCAGCCGGTTTGGCAAGTCGGTATAAGACAGAAACGTGACACAGCCTATGTTTGAAAAATTCCCAAAATCTGTGCAGGCGGGCCGCAATCCCTCATCGTATGACAGATGTACTGCGGCCCTGGAACCACTACTGGCCAGTTTGCGTGCGCCGGGTGTCATGACCTTGGGTCCCGCCATTGCTGACAGAAGGAGTGTCATGATTTTACGATCCGGCCCCGTTCCTGATGGCGATACTTG
This sequence comes from Anderseniella sp., assembly GCA_041690095.1. Taxonomy (GTDB): domain Bacteria; phylum Pseudomonadota; class Alphaproteobacteria; order Rhizobiales; family Aestuariivirgaceae; genus Anderseniella. The sequence goes on along the minus strand of JBDNEZ010000015.1, from coordinate 12,405 downwards.
CATGGAGGTACAGTGTCGATGATCCACGCGGGACTTGTGGGCGCGGGGCGTTGGGGACAGACCCTGGTACGCTCGGTATTGGGAAACAGTGATCGCATCGAATTCGTTCGCGTCGTCACGCGTACGCCGTCAAAAGCGGCAGATTTTGCGGCGGAAACCGGTTTGCCGATTGATGACGACTTCGACGCACTTCTGGCTGATCCCGGAATTGATGCTGTTGTTCTCGCCACGCCGCACTCGCAACATCTGGGCCAGATCGTCAGCGCTGCCAAGGCGGGCAAACATGTTTTTGTAGAAAAACCCCTGGCGCTTGATGCAGCGTCAGCGCGCGCGGCATTCGAGGCCACGCAAAATGCGGGCGTGATATTGGCGCTGGGGCACAATCGCAGGTGTCTGCCTGCATATATCTACTTGCGCAAGCTGATCGACGATGGTGCTCTGGGCCAGATACTCCATGCCGAGGGAAATTTCTCGGGCCCTTCCGCGTTTCGTCAGGCACCCGGTGACTGGCGCGCCAGTGCAGATGAAACTCCGGCAGGCGGCATGACGGGAAAGGGCATCCATATCACCGATCTGATGATTTCCTTGCTTGGGCCTGTCTCGGCGGTGTCGACCATCAGTCGACGGCAGGTTTTGTCCTATGGCATGGACGATACGACTTTGCTAGCACTCCGCTTTGTATCAGGTCAGACAGGTGGTCTAAGTACAATTACCGCCACACCGGACGACTGGCGCCTACAAGTCTATGGCACCGATGGCTGGGCAGAGATCCGTGATGAATACCATTTTCGGATGCGCTTGCGCGATGGCGAGACCACCAGTGTGGAATTCGACAAGCAAGACTGTGAACACGCCATCCTTGAATGGTTTGCAGATACGGTTGAAACCGGTCGCCCGTGGGCCGTCAGCGAGATGGAGGCTGTTGCCAACACAGCATTGTTGGAAACCGTCGCACTCTCAATTCGAGAAGCGAACGGCTGCGAGTCTGCCGTGGACCGGGGTGCACTATAGCAACATGGGGTTATGACCCCATGTTGTTATAAGACATTGGAATCGATCAGGTTTATAATTTTTGGTTGATTCAACCAAAATTCATTCTGATCTAAAGTGAGGACACAAGTTTGAAACTGCTTGAAAATACCTTCAAGGCGGCTCTCGAGGCTGGGCGTCCTCAAATCGGTATATGGAACAGCCTTTCCAGCGGGCTTGTTGCCGATATTCTGAGCACTACCGGGTTTGACTGGGCGTTGGTCGACATGGAGCATTCGGCAAACGACCTGTTCAGCGTCATGCATCAGCTGCAGGTCTATGCCGGCAGTGATACTCATCCTGTCGTCCGTCCGCCGTGGAATGAACCGGTGATGGTAAAACGCTTGCTCGATATAGGGGCCTTTTCGATACTTTTCCCGATGGTGCAGAACGCCGCTGAAGCGGCCGCTGCCGTGGCTGCGTGCCGGTATCCGCCGAAAGGGGTTCGCGGCGTATCGCTTAATCACCGCGGCAACCGCTTTGGGGCTGTGCGCGACGACTATCTGAAGCACGGTGAGGACAATATCGCTGTGCTGGTTCAGATAGAGACCCGCCATGCCCTGGACTCGATTGACGAAATCGCTGCGACCGAAGGTGTCGACGGAGTGTTCTTCGGCCCGGCCGATCTATCTGCGGATTTCGGTCACCTGGGAAATCCCGGTCATGACGAAGTGGTGGATGCAATCAAGGCAGGGCTGAAAGCCCTCAAGCAGATTGGCAAACCGGGCGGTATTCTGGTTCCGGATGCGGACCAGGCGCGAATGTGGCTGGAGGAGGGCATGGGATTCGTTGCCGCTGGCACGGACCAGACGCTGCTGGCAAACAGTGCCCGAGCCTTGAGTGTGGGCTGCAGGCAAGGCGCTTCCTGAAACGGACGGGGTCGGATCTGTGATGCTGATAATTATGTGCCTGCATAGCTTTGTTGGAACCGGGGTTAGCGATTTGGAGACGCCATGACATTGAATCCCGCTGACTCTGTCTTTGCAGCCGATCTTCAATCACGTTTGGACGCGGACGTTTTCCGCACAGCCGATGCGCGTTATTTCGAAGAACCGCACGGGCGTGTCGAGGGGCAGGCGGGACTGGTCCTGGCACCACAAACCGTTGCTCAGGTTGCAACCATTGTCAGCGCTGCTGCACGTGCGCGGGTGCCGGTGATCCCTTATGGGGGCGGAACCGGTCTGGTGGGCGGGCAGGTGTCTCTTGCTGGTCCGAGGCCTGTGATACTGTCACTTGAAAGAATGAACCGAATTCGCGCTGTGTATCCGTCGGAAAATGTGCTGATCGCCGAAGCGGGTGTCATACTGGCCGATGTTCAGGCTGCCGCCGAAGAGGTCGGACGGCTGTTTCCACTATCGCTTGCCGCCGAAGGGTCGGCGCGCATCGGCGGTAACCTCGCGACAAATGCGGGCGGGGTCAACGTGTTGCGTTATGGCAATGCGCGCGATCTGTGCCTGGGCCTTGAGGCTGTGCTGCCGGACGGGTCGGTCTGGAATGGCCTTTCGCGATTGCGCAAGGACAATACCGGCTATGACCTGCGCAATTTGCTGATCGGGTCCGAAGGGACATTGGGGATCATTACGGCTGCAGCCCTGAAAATGTCGCCGCGCCCGGCGCAGCAGGGAACCGCGCTGATGGTGCTTTCGTCGCCGCAGGCCGCGCTTGATCTGCTGTCATTGGCGCGGGACCAGATTGGGGAAGGCATCAGTGCGTTTGAGCTTATCAACCGGCAGGGACTGGAGTTCCTGGCGGAGACTTTGCCGCATGTCCGCCAGCCTTTTGAGGACAAGCCGGAATGGTGCGTCCTGATCGAAGTTGGTGTGGTGCAGGCGCTTGATCCGATCAAGGTATTCGAAACATTGGTTGAGACGGCTGCCGAGGCCGGTCTGGTGATGGACGGGCTGATCGCACAATCTCAGGGCCAGCGTGACGATTTCTGGTCTGTGCGCGAGAACATGCCGGAAGCCAATCGCCGCATGGCTGCGGTTTCGAGCCACGATATTTCCATTCCGATCGGCGTCATCCCGGATTTCATCGCTGCCGCGCGCGATCGCATCGCCGCTATCGGAGAATTTCGGGTCAATTGTTTTGGCCATGTGGGTGACGGAAACCTGCATTTTAACGTGTTTCCCGTGCCCGGAAAAACGCGCGCCGATCATGCAAACCAGCGCTCGGATATCAAATATGCAATCCACGACCTGGTGCATGAAATGCACGGTTCCATCAGCGCCGAACACGGTATTGGACGGCTGAAGGTCGATGATCTTGAACGTTATGGTGATCCGGTGAAACTGGCAGCCATGCGCGCCATCAAGGCAGCACTTGACCCGCTGGGGATATTGAACCCCGGTGCAGTTCTGCGTTGTTGATCAAAAGGGACGCTTGTTTGCAAGCCAAACCTTGCTGTAACCGAGGCACATGAGCGTGCCCGCCGAAATCGCGTCGTTACTCTTCCTTCAGTTCAACGACGAGACGCTTGTCGAGATAATCAGCACAGATTTCAGTCAGTTCGGGAATTTTGTCTTCAAAGAAGTGATTGGTGTCAGGCATCACTATATGATCGATCTTGATGCCCTTCTGGCTTTTCAGTTTTGCGACGAGTGCGTTGATGGACTCAGCCGGGGTCACGGTATCATGCTGGCCATTGACGAACAGGCCTGATGCCGGGCAGGGCGCCAGGAACGAAAAGTCATAATGTTTTGCCAAAGGGGCAATCGAAATAAATCCTGCAATCTCGGGACGGCGCATCAGGAGTTGCATGGAAATCCACGCCCCGAACGAGATTCCGACGATCCAGCAGGTTGCCGCTTCCTTGTTGTAGGTCTGCATCCAGTCAAGCGCAGCGGCAGCGTCAGACAGTTCACCGGCGCCATTGTCGAACATGCCCTGAGAACGTCCCACGCCGCGGAAGTTGAAGCGCAGCACGGAAAACCCGCGATCGCGAAACATGTAATACAGATCATGCACAATCGGATTGTTCATCGTCCCGCCGAACTGCGGGTGCGGATGCAGAATCAAAGCAATGGGTGAGCCATGTTCGGGATTGTGATGATAGCGGCCCTCAATGCGACCGGCGGGTCCGTTAAAAATGACCTCTGGCATACGTTTGACATCCTGTCTTTTCAAAAGTTGCCGTGACGCAATGACGAGGCAACGAGGATTTGACTACCCTGACCGGTTTTCAGGGAAAACGCAGGCGCTGGCAGCATTGAATTGTTGACTATGCTTGTCGGGTATTCTATATCCAGTTTAGAACCATTCAAGAAACCGTGGCGCACCGGAAACCGGGCCTAGAGCGGGGTCTTACACAATTTGACGGCTGGAATGCAAGCATTACGGGCACCAGGCATCCTGCCTGACCTGATCCGAGCAGCGATGGAGTGAGTTGAAGACATGAAGCTCTCGACAAAAGGCAGATACGCTGTGATGGCAATGGCAGACATAGCCGCACAAGCTGATGGCGCTCTGGTGTCGCTGGGAGATGTCGCCGAACGTCAGGATATAAGCCAGGAATATCTCGAACAGTTGTTCGCCAAGCTTCGTCGTGCCGGCCTTGTGGAAAGTCAGCGTGGGCCAGGCGGCGGATACCGGCTGTCGCGCCCGGCCGATCGCATCAACATTGCCGACATCGTCACGGCATCTGATGAGCCGATGCAGATCACCCGCTGCCAGGGTGATGCCATTGACGGCTGTGTGAAGGGCGAAAAGTGCGTGACCCATGAGTTGTGGGCAGCTTTGGGCCGACAGGTATACGGGTTTTTGTCGGCGGTAACGCTGGGAGACGTGGTCAACAGGCGCAATCTGGCGCTGGAAGCCTCGATCCGCCGTGCCAAGGCGCATCCGGTCAGCAACATGGCGCAGGGCTGAGTGTGTGAACCCATGCGTACCTACCTTGACCATAACGCCACCAGCCCGCTGAGGCCCGAAGCACACGATGCAATGTTCGCCGCGCTTGAATTGCGTGGCAATGCGTCTTCTGTACATGAAGAAGGGCGCAAGGCACGTGCGGTCATTGAAACCGCGCGTGATGAGATTGCGTTAGCGCTCGGCACAATTGCTCCCACAGTTGTATTCACCAGTGGTGGGTCTGAAAGCTGCAATCAGGCGCTCCGGTGCGTGACGGCAGATCGCATTATCGTATCGGCAATAGAACACCCGTGCGTTCTGCAGGCTGCCAGTGCGTCGGGCTTTCAGGTCGATGTGATACCGGTCGATCACAATGGCGTTGTTGAGTTATCGGCGCTCAGCGACCTGCTTGGGCAAAGTGCTGGCCGTGCGCTGGTTTCCGTCATGCTGGCCAACAATGAGACCGGTGCCGTTCAACCGATTCGCGATATCGTGGCCATGGCTCAGGACCACAACGCGCTGGTGCACTGCGATGCGGTGCAGGCGTTTGGAAAATTGCCGGTCAATTTCGGATTGCTGGGGGTGGATCTGCTGAGTGTTTCCGCGCACAAGCTCGGCGGCCCTCAAGGCGTCGGTGCATTGGTGGTAAGGGATGGCTTGCCGGTGTCACCTCTTGTTGCAGGCGGCGGACAGGAACTTCGGCGCCGGGCAGGAACGGAAAACGTTGCCGGCATTGCCGGATTTGCCGCGGCAGTTGATGCCGCCGGCAAAAACGAATCTGGTTTCAATGGTTTGCAGGCGCAACTTGAAGCAGCTGTTTCATCTGGCGCCGGCGAGATAACCGTGTTCTCGGCAGATGTCGACAGGCTGCCCAACACTGTGTGCTTTGCGCTGTCCGGTCTTGAAGCCGATACGGCACTGATGGCCTTTGATCTGGATGGAATTGCGGTGTCGTCCGGCTCTGCATGTTCGTCCGGCAAGGTTCAGCCAAGCCATGTGCTCCAGGCCATGGGAGCAAGTGAAACACAAACAAGGTCGGCGATCCGGGTGAGCCTGGGATGGTCGTCCACCGTAGAAGATGTGAGCAGGTTTTCAGACAGCTGGCAGAAAATTGCTGCGCGCCATGTGGCACGTGCAGCGGCTGCCTGAACGAATTACAGGTAAGGAGAGGCTAGAATGCCCGATATTGAAACGATTGAACGCGTCAAGGAAATTGACGTCGACAAATACAAATACGGCTTTGAAACGATTATCGAGTCCGATATGGCCCCAAAGGGGCTTTCGGAAGAGGTGATCAGGTTCATTTCCGCCAAGAAGGAAGAGCCGGAATGGATGCTGCAGCAGCGCCTCGACGCCTATGCCCGCTGGCTAAAGATGGACGAACCGAACTGGGCGAAGGTCAGCTATCCGAAGATCGATTTCCAGGAAATCTATTTTTACTCGGCCCCAAAGGGACAGACTGGTCCCAAGAGCCTTGATGAGGTTGATCCGGAACTGTTGCGTACATACGAAAAGCTTGGCATCCCCTTGAAGGAGCAGGAGCTTCTGGCAGGCGTGCGCAAGCATGACGAACCGAGCACGCTTGATGAAGAAAGCGGCGGTCCGTCCTATGCATCCGGCAATGTGGCCGTGGATGCGGTGTTTGACTCGGTGTCTGTAGTAACGACCTTCAAGAAGGAACTGGCCAAGTCCGGTGTCATCTTCTGTTCCATTTCGGAAGCCATTCGTGAACATCCCGAACTGGTGAAGAAGTACCTGTTCTCGGTGGTGCCGCAGGGCGACAATTACTATGCAGCTTTGAATTCCGCGGTGTTTACCGACGGGTCGTTCGTGTTCATTCCCGAGGGCGTTCGCTGCCCGATGGAATTGTCGACCTATTTCCGGATCAACGCGGAAAACACCGGCCAGTTCGAGCGCACATTGATTATCGCGGAAAAGGGGTCTTACGTTTCGTATCTGGAAGGTTGTACCGCTCCGATGCGCGATGAAAGCCAATTGCATGCGGCCGTGGTTGAACTGGTTGCCATGCAAGACGCCGAAATCAAATACTCCACCGTGCAGAACTGGTATCCCGGCGACAAGGACGGCAAGGGCGGCATTTACAACTTCGTGACCAAGCGGGCCGACTGCCGCGGTGACAATTCCAAGGTGTCGTGGACCCAGGTCGAGACCGGCTCGGCGGTTACCTGGAAGTATCCGAGTTGCATCCTGCGCGGCGACAATTCGGTGGGCGAATTCTATTCCATCGCTATTTCCAACGGCTACCAGCAGGTGGACTCCGGGACCAAGATGATACACCTCGGCAAGAACACGTCGAGCCGGATCATTTCAAAGGGCATTGCGGCAGGTCATTCCGACAACACCTACCGTGGCCTGGTGACAACCCATCCGAAGGCCAAGGGTGCGCGTAACTTCACCCAGTGCGATTCTCTGTTGATCGGTGACAAGTGTGGCGCCCATACCGTGCCGTACATCGAAGCAAAAACCCGCACTGCCACATTTGAGCATGAGGCAACCACGTCGAAGATATCCGACGACATGATGTTCTACTGCCGGTCACGCGGGCTCGATGAAGAAGAAGCCGTGGCACTGGTCGTCAACGGTTTCGTGCGCGATGTGCTGCAGCAATTGCCGATGGAGTTCATGGCCGAAACCCAGAAGCTGATCGGCATTTCTCTTGAAGGCAGTGTGGGGTAGTCCGGGCCATGTTTGACCGTTTTTTCCAGCCCCAATTTGGAAGCCTTGAAGAGTTTACCGCAAAGGCCCGCAAGATATTCCTCCTGACCTTGCCGTTCGGACTGCTGTTCTGGGCATTCGATATCGGTATTGGCGGAACCAGTGAAGATGGCCGTGCCTGGCTGAACATCCCGATGATTATCGGGGCCGTTGGGTTTGTCGCCTGGGCAGCCGGCGGTTTGATGATGATGATTAGAAAAGTTTGAAAGAACAGGAAGTACGAAAATGCTTGAAATAAAGAACCTGCACGTGAGCCTCGAGGAAGAGGACAAGCAGATTATCAACGGTCTCGACCTGACCATCAATGCGGGCGAAGTGAATGCCATCATGGGGCCGAACGGGTCCGGCAAGTCGACCTTGTCCTACGTATTGGCTGGCCGCCCCGGTTATGTAGTGACCGAGGGTTCGATCACCTACAAGGGCCAGGATCTGCTGGAAATGGCAATCGACGAACGCGCTGCGGCCGGTGTGTTTCTGGCTTTCCAGTACCCGATAGAAATTCCCGGCGTTGCCACCATGCAGTTTCTGAAGGTGGCACTGAATTCACAGCGCAAGGCGCGCGGTGAAGACGAAATGACCACGCCCGATTTCATGCGCCTGGTGCGTGACAAGGCAGCCAAGCTGAATGTCACGACTGACATGCTTAAGCGCCCGGTCAATGTCGGATTTTCCGGCGGTGAAAAGAAGCGCGCTGAAATCCTGCAGATGGCGGTGCTTGAGCCAAGCCTGTGTGTGCTGGATGAAACCGATTCCGGTCTGGATATTGACGCCTTGCGTCTGGTCGCCGAGGGCGTGAATGCGCTGCGGTCTCCCGAACGCGCCATGCTGGTCATCACCCATTATCAGCGTCTGCTTGACTACATTGTGCCGGACAAGGTGCATGTCATGTCTGACGGCAAGATCGTGAAGTCAGGCGGCAAGGAACTGGCGCTTGAACTGGAGAAGGACGGTTACGCGGCCTATGCAGCGTAAGACGGGATAAAATTGATGACAGTTACCTTGATGAAAACTCCGGCGGAAACCGCCTACACGGACGCCTTCAATCCGCAAGGCGCGCTGGCTGACGTGCGCAAGTCTGCCTTTGCACAGTTTGCCGAAACCGGCCTGCCGCACCGGCGTATGGAAGACTGGAAGTGGACCGATCTGCGCCAGTTGATATCACGCGCTCTGCCGCCGGTATCAGGCACAACAGCGTCTGCCGACGCCATTGACGCATTGATAGCGGGTTCGCCGTTCGGCGACGTAGCGCGCGCGCGGCTGGTGTTTGTGGACGGAGCCTATGACGAGCCACGTTCGTCCCTGCCGGCGACCGGCGACGTTGAATTTACCAGCCTCGGATCAGACGTTTTGCCAGGCTGGATATCGGACAAGCTTGTCGCGGGATCAACCGACCCGATTGCGGCGCTCAATCTTGCCTATATGAGTGATGGTGCAGGCCTCAGATTCAGGGCCGGGTCCGGCATGGACGCGCCAATCGAGTTGTTGTTCGTAACCACGGCTGAAACGAACGCGACCTATACGACCCGCAATGTCATCGTGCTGGAAGAAGGCGCCTCGGCAACCCTGATTGAAACCCATATTGGCGGATCTGGCGAATATCTGCACAATTCGGTCACGCAACTGCATGTTGGCGACAATGCCCGGCTGGACCGGGTGAAGGTTCAGGAGGAAGGTCTTGAAGCGATTCATCTTTCCAACTCTGACATTCATCTGGCCGGCAAAGCCTATTTGAAGGATTTTACCCTGACCATTGGTGGGCACGCCACCCGCCAGCAGGGCTTTGTTACTTTTGAAGGCGAGCACACCGAGAGTTATGTATCCGGCGCGTTCCTGCTGACCGGCAAACAGCACAATGACACCAGGCTGGTGATTGATCATGCCGTGCCCAATTGTAAATCGCGCGAACTGTTCAAGTGCGTGATGGATCAGGCAGCGCGTGGTATTTTTCAGGGCAAGGCCATCGTTCGCCGTGATGCCCAGAAAACCGACGGCAACCAGTCATCACATGCCCTGCTGTTGTCGGATGAGTCCGAATTTGACGCCAAACCCGAACTGGAAATCTATGCCGATGATGTTGTCTGCGGCCATGGCGCGACGTCGGGTGATCTCGATGACAACCAACTGTTCTATCTGCGCGCACGTGGTATTTCCGAAACCGAAGCCAAGTCGATGTTGATTGGCGCCTTTGCTGCAGAAGCATTCGACGATGTTGCAAGCGATGCGATCCGTACTGTGCTGAGCGGACTGGCCGAAGGCTGGCTGGCACGGCGCAAGGCGGCCTGAGGCAAGTGTCATGACCCGCATCAGCCTCGATCATTGTGTCATCCACGTCTCCGACTGGGAGAAGGCGAAGACGTTCTATGTCGATGTCATGGGAGCCGAGGCTATTGAGTTCGGCACCGGCTACCAGTTTCGCTGGGGTGAGCAGCAACTGAACATTCACGGGCCTGACCAGCACGGCTCGCCTGTTGCCAGGCTGCCGGTGATGCCCGGCAACAGTGACCTGTGTTTTCGCTGGCACGGGCCGGTCTCCGGCGCGATCGAGCACCTGCAGGCGCACAATATAACAATTGAAGAGGGCCCTTGTGAGCGCCACGGTGCGAAGGGTCCGGGCACCAGTGTTTATTTCCGTGATCCCGATGGCTCGCTGATGGAGTTCATGTCCTATGAATGAAATTGCCAAACAGATTGTGCCTGCGACCGGGTACGATATTGAAAAGATCAGGGCGGATTTCCCGATCCTGTCAAAACCGGTCTATGGCGACAAGCCGCTGACCTATCTCGACAATGGCGCGTCGGCGCAGAAACCACAGGTGGTACTGGACCGCATCCAGAAAGCCTATTCGGAAGAATATGCCAACGTGCATCGCGGGCTGCATTATCTGTCGAACACGTCGACGCAGGCGTTTGAAGATGCCCGCGAAAGCGTTCGCCGGTTTCTGAACGCACCGTCGAGCGATCAGGTGATCTTCACCCGCAACGCAACCGATGCCATAAATCTGGTCGCCCAGAGCTTCGGTGGCATGGTCATCGGCGAGGGCGATGACATCGTCATTTCCATACTGGAACATCATTCCAACATCGTGCCGTGGCATTTCCACCGCGAACACCGTGGTGCAAACATTCGCTGGGTGCCGGTCGACGATGAGGGCACCTTGCATGTCGAAGATTTCATCAAGACGCTGACACCGCGTACGAAAATGGTGGCGATTACCCATATGTCGAACGCATTAGGGACAGTGGTGCCGATCAGGGAAATCATCAGGATTGCCCATGAACGTGGTATTCCGGTGCTCGTCGACGGTTCGCAGGCTGCTGTGCACATGCCGGTGGACGTGCAGGACCTTGATGCGGATTTCTATGTCTTCACCGGTCACAAGACCTACGGGCCGTCAGGTATTGGCGTTCTATACGGCAAAAAGCAACTGCTGGCCAAAATGCCACCTTACCAGGGTGGCGGTGAAATGATCATCGAGGTGACCGAAGACACTGTGACCTACAATGATCCGCCGCACCGGTTTGAGGCAGGCACTCCTGCCATCGTTCAGGCCATTGGATTGGGCGCGGCGCTTGACTATATGGACAGTGTCGGACGCGAAGCTATTGCTGCACATGAGGCATCACTGCTTGCGTATGCAAACGAGCGGTTGTCTCAGATCAACTCACTGAAGATTTTCGGCACTTCGCCGGGCAAGGGAGCGATTATTTCCTTTGCGATGGAAGGCGCACACGCGCACGATATATCCACCGTAATCGACCGGCACGGTGTTGCGGTGCGTGCCGGCACCCATTGTGCCATGCCATTACTGCAAAGATTCGGCGTAACAGCGACCTGCCGGGCGTCGTTCGGCATGTATAATAACACCGCAGATGTTGAACGGCTGGCAACAGCGCTTACATCTGCACATAAGATGTTTATGTGATAGGCTTGAAACCATGACAGATACCAACACAACATGTGCTCCCGCGGCCGTTCCTGAAACGGTGGAATCCGAACACGGCAATCCACTTGTGACGTCTTCGATACCGAAGGAAGAACTCAGCCGGATGACCGATGACATGATCGCGGCGATCAAGACGGTTTATGACCCGGAAATCCCGGTCGATGTTTTTGAACTCGGACTGATCTACAAGATCGATGTCGAGGATGATCGCTCGGTGAAGGTAGACATGACGCTGACAGCGCCGGGGTGCCCGGTGGCCGGTGATATGCCGGGCTGGGTCGCCGATGCCGTGCGTACGGTTGAAGGTGTCATGGATGTTGACGTGCAACTGGTGTTCGACCCACCCTGGGATCCGTCCCGCATGTCCGATGAAGCGCGTGTCGCGCTGAATATGTGGTGAGAAACAATGAGCGCCATTGATGTAAAAACGCCCAACACCCGCGCCCGGCCGATTGTCATGACGTTGACGGATGCTGCCGTCGGGCGGATCAATCATCTGATGGCCCGTTCGGGAAAAGACACCGGCGGATTGCGTATCGGTGTAAAGAACGGCGGTTGCGCCGGCATGGAATACACTATGGAATTCGTCGATGAACCCGACAAATTTGACGAGGTAATTGAACAAAGCGGCGCCCGGGTCCTGATCGAGGCGAAGGCTGTTCTCTTCCTGTTCGGCACAACCATGGACTATGAGGTCGACACATTGCGGGCCGGTTTTGTATTCATCAATCCGAACCAGACCAGTGCATGCGGTTGTGGCGAGTCAATTGAGCTGACACCGGTATCTGCCGATATGTTGCAGCGCGGCTGAGCGCAACACGCCTTAATCGGGATCAGTGTGGTTCTCGCG
>JBDNEZ010000014.1:0-4693 GCA_041690095.1 Anderseniella sp. | reverse complement strand
TGGCGCGGGCGATCAAACAGGTGATGGATCCAGATAACCTGATGAACCCGGGAAAGGTGCTGGAGTAAATCGTGATCGGCTCCATCTGCCCTGCGACGTTGTTCCGGCGTCAAAGTCCAGCACGCTATCAATGGCCACGCGTCATTCGTGTTGTAGACTTATGTCTGTCCCCGGCGAAGATTTGCCTGATGTGAGCTATGTAAGTGAGCCCTGGCACACTTACCTGACATTAAACTGACATAGGGCAATTTCTGCGGATTTGCATGGCGCCGCCATTGCTCATGGTGAACTGGCGAGTTCGTAGCTTACACGAAAACCATTGATATGATTCAGGATTTGTTAGCCGTGAATAGTTCAATTTGACCGTAATTTGCAACGCTCTGCTATAAGCCCGTATGGAAATAACCGGCTGAGGTTGATGGTCAACCCAGCACAGCCGACCCTGGAACAGCTTGTTTCCGGGTCGGGATTACGGGAGGTTAAAATATGTTTGGCTTTATGTCTAAGCTGTTCAGGTTTGGTAACAACGAGTCAGGCGCACTTGCGCCCATTTTGGCTGTATCTGCGATCCCGATCATTCTGGCTGCCGGAATCGCAGTTGATTATGGCAATGCTGTCTCTGTGCAGGCACGCCTGCAGGCTGCAGTCGACGCTGCGGCGCTGGCGGCAGGGCGTGAGTCAAATATGTCGGACACTGAACTTGAACGTATTGCCAATGATTACTTCAATTCAAATTTCGGCACCCCGGCGAACTCCGGCACGCCGCAAATGCAGCTTGTCATCAATGATAATAACCTGATCGTCAACGGCACCGTGACTGTCGGCAACTATCTTGCCAAGGTTGCAGGTTTCGATACCACTAAGATATCAGCCACATCCCAGGTAACCAAAGAGGCTAACGGGCTCGAAGTCGTTCTGGTGTTTGATAATACCGGGTCAATGGGGCAACAAAGCCGACTTTCCACGCTGAAAGTTGCAGCGAATGATTTTGTGGAAATCCTGTTTGGACCACGCGATGTGGCTGACACACTGAAAGTGGCCGTTGTGCCATTCTCGCAGTTCGTCAATGTCGGTTCTGACAAATCCGATAAATTCTGGATCGACAAGACCGGTGCCAATCAGTTGTCCCGAGAAAACTTTTCGGGCAGCAGCTGGAATAACTGGCGTGCCTGGGAGGCCATCCAGAACCGCTCATGGACCGGTTGTGTGGAAACGCGAGTTGGTAACAGATCAGTTGATGATGATTTGCCGGTCGCGAATAATGGGAATACATTATTCCCGCCGGCTTTTGCACCTGATGAGCCTGGTGACGACAGCAGCAAGACTTACTTCAAGGTCGGCAACAAGAAGAACTACTATTACAACAGTTACCTTGATGACAGCCGCACCAACAGCCTGACCAGCCGTCAGGAGGATTACAACAAGTACACCAATGCAAGTGTGACGTCGACGTCACGCGGACCGGACAAAGGCTGCAATATTCAGCCGATACAGGCGCTGACCAATGTCAAGGCTCCGGTTTTGGCTACAATCAACGCCATGAAAGCCGATGGCTATACTCATGTGGCGGAAGGAGTTGCCTGGGGTTTGCGCGTACTCTCGCCCGGCGAACCATTTACCGAGGGTGTGGCCTACAGTGACAAAGACATTACCAAGGCAATGGTTTTGTTGACCGATGGCGAGAACACTTTCAATACCCAGGACAATCACAACCGCTCAACATACACAGCCTATAGCTATCTGCATCAAACCCGCGTTGGATCGGCCAATTACAGCACTGCCATCAACAAGCAAAACCAGTTGCTGGGTCGAGCCTGTGACAATGTGAAAGCCGTCGGAATTGTGAGCTATGCGTTTGCCTACAACGTGCCGAGCGCCACGCAGCGCAATCTGATCAAGAACTGTGCATCGGACCCGGAAAAGTACTTTGATCCGCCGACAAACGCGGCGCTGGTTGAAAACTTTCAGCAGATTGCCGACGAATTGCGCAAACTGCATTTGAGCCGGTAACAGTTAAAACAGGAAAGACAGACCTCGAAAAACGAGGCGTCAAACAGGCAAACCCTGCATTCATTGAGAATGCAGGGTTTTGCTTTTTTGGGTCATATCGCTCACGCCAGCAGCCTGGTTTATATCGCTCACGCCAGCAGCCTTCGGCTGCGCTCCGCGGGGGCGGGCCTGACCGGCCCGAGACCCGTCGGGTCTAGTTCCAGAACTCAGTACAAGCAGTTGTGAAATGCTGCTCCGAGGCACGCTGTGCCGAGGCAAGGCCGACTGGCCGTCATGCGAAGCATGCCCCCGCGGAGCGCAGCCGAAGGCTGCTGGCGTGAGCGATATGAACCAAGCTGCTGGCGTGAGCGATAAAATCATCCCTTACAAGTCCTTGCACAGGCGCAGCGCGTCATAAATGCCGGCATGAATGTTGCGCGCGGCTACCGCATCGCCAATGCGAAACAGCTGGAAGCTTGCCGCCTCATTGCGCACGACCTGCTGGCGTTGCCCGGCAACCAAGGCCTCATAGTCCACTTCACCGCCGTTGCTGCTATCGGGTTTGAGAGCGAAGTACAGATCATCCAGTGGTGATGTTGCATATTCGACCACGACCTGGTCGACAAGGCGTTGGCCCAGTTGTGCCTCATTGTAAGGACTGGTGAAAGTGGCCGCGATCTTGTTGCCTTCGCGCCGCAGAGAATGTACCCGCGTCATGGTGGTGATGACAGCGCCATGACCCTGCAGTTTTTCGATGTAGGGTACCAGGTTCAGGCCACCGATTTCAGGTGCAAACATGCGCTCCGGTGTGACTACTTCGAGTTTTGCGCCCGTTGCCATGATGGTTTCGGTTGCCGCCATGCCCGGATGGGCTCCGTTGTCGTCATACAGCAGAACATCTTCACTGACGCTAACATCCCCGGAAATGACATCCCAGCTTGACGTGGCAAGCTCGGCGCCTTCTGCAATTGCGTCCCGGCGCGGCAAGCCCCCGGTCGCGACGATGACCACGTCAGGGTCCAGTGCAGCCACGTCGCCGGCCTCTGCGTAGGTGTTATAGTGTATTTCAACGCCAAGTCGTTCGAGTTGCGCGAGGCGCCAGTCGACGATGCCGATGAGTTCCGAACGGCGTTTGACCTGTGCAGCAAGCCGGATCTGACCGCCCGCATGCGGCGCTGCTTCAAGCAGCGTTACCCTGTGACCGCGCTCGGCCGATACGCGGGATGCTTCGAGGCCTGCCGGGCCGGCACCAACCACAACGATATGACGCTGGATGCCGGTGGTCCTGGGAATTGTGTGCGGCATGGTAGCCTCGCGCCCGGTTGCTGCATTGTGAATGCAGGTGGCGCCGCGGCCTTCGTATATGCGGTCAAGGCAATAGGTTGCACCAACGCAGGGACGCACTTCGTCTTCGCGCCCTTCAGCGACCTTTCTGGCGATATGCGGGTCGGCAATGTGCGCCCGTGTCATGCCAACCATGTCGAGTTTGCCTTCGGCAACCGCGTGACGTGCGGTGGCGACGTCGGTGATGCGCGCGGCATGAAATACCGGGAACCTGGTTTCCATCCGTACCTGGCCGGCGAAGTCGAGATGCGGCGCAGACGCCATGCCGGTGACCGGGATGACGCGTGACAGCGGCCCGTCATGTTCAATATGGCCTTTGATGATGTTGAGGAAGTCGACATGCCCGGTGGCGATCATGCGCCGGCATATTTCCAGGCCCTCGTCGCGCGATATGCCTTTTTCCATGTCTTCGTCTGCAACCAGGCGGAGACCGACAATGTATTCAGGGCCAACACGTTTCCGAATGGCGTCCAGCACGCGATGGGTAAAACGCAATCTGTTGTCCAGTGAGCCGCCGTGCTCATCTTCCCGGTTGTTGATGGCCGGAGACCAGAAACTGTCGAGAAGATGGCCATAACATTCCAGTTCAAAACCGTCGAGACCGGCTTCCTTCACCCGTTCTGCAGCATCGGCATAATCCCGCACAATGCGGTCCATGTCCCAGTCTTCGATGATTTTGGGGAATGCACGGTGGGCCGGTTCGCGTACGTTGCTGGGAGATACCACAGGCAGCCAGTCAGCGCCGTTCCACACGGTTCGCCGGCCCAGATGGGTCAATTGTATCATGCAGGCAGAACCGTGCTCGTGGCAAGCGTCGGCCATGCGCTTCAACCACGGGACTATCTCATCCTTGTAGGCGTGAAGGTTGCCGAAAACCGGTGACGAATCACGCGAAACAACTGCCGATCCGGCGGTCATGGTCAACGCTATACCACCCTTGGCCTTTTCTTCGTGATAGCGGATATAGCGATCCTTGGGCATGCCGTGGTCATGAAAGTTGGGTTCATGTGATGTCGACATGAAACGATTGCGCAAGGTCAGGTGCTTCAACTGGTAAGGTTGCAGCAGGGGATCATTGGCGCGATGGACAGTGGTCATGGGTCAGCTTCCCTTCAGGTGTTCAGGAAACGAGACTAACTGGGAATGCGGACAAAATTCCAGTGTTTGTCTTTCAGCTTATTCGGCAGGTGCGGCGATAGCTGAAATCGGGTTGCTGAGCAATGTTTCATTGCCTTCACTCGGGTCCCTCGGGATCAGCAGGGACAGCACGAGTGAAATGCCTGCCATGGCTGCGCCAATCAGAAATACCCATGACGGATGGTTCAGCCAGATGAGACCGAAAAGCACCGGGATTACCACG
>JBDNEZ010000013.1:0-9085 GCA_041690095.1 Anderseniella sp. | reverse complement strand
TTTGAGCTTCTGCCTGTCCGTCGCCAGCAACCGTGCGGCGGAGGTTTCGCGCCAGTAGCTGAAGCTGCGCTCGCCCTCGTCCAGGTGAATCATGTACAGACCGGGTCGCTTGTTTTCCAGGCGTTGTATTGCGCTGCAGTCAATGCCTGCGCTTGAAATGAAATTGAGCATTTCACCTGAAACGATGTCGGTTCCCACAGCGGACATGAAGCGGGTTGTCCAGCTGTCATCAAGTCCCGCACGGGCATACCACAGCGTGTTGAACACATCGCCTGCAAAGGATTTCCGCAACAGACCGTTGCTTGCCTGCGCCAACTCGACCATGCATTCGCCGATTCCGACAAAGACTTTTGCGCGCATTGAGGGATCAGTCTTCGAAGTAGTCACGATGGGTGTCTCTGGCGGCGTTGAGCGTCTCGTCGAGCCTGCTCAAATGATGTCGCACGAGTTTAACGACGCCGGCTTCATCGCGGCTTTTAAGTGCGTTAAAAATCTCGGCATGATCTTGATGGATTTCACCGAGAGCGGCCTGCGATGACAGGCTGATCATGCATAACCTGTCGACATGAGCTTTGTTGCCGGCAATATTTTCAAATGCGAATTCAGCTTCACCGGCTCGGCAGATCAGATGATGAAATGCATAGTCCAGATCATGAAATTCATCGACGTTCATGTGGTCCACACACTGCGCTTGCCGGGTTAGATTGTTGTCGAATGAAACGATATCCAGGTCAGTCTTCGATGCGCACGCGCGGCGAACCACTTCAACTTCGACGGCAGTGCGAATGAACCTGGAGTTCAGGATGTGACTTCGCGAAATTTTCCTGACCAATGTTGCTATTTGCGGGCGGACTTCCAGCAACCTCATATTGTTCAACCGGATGAAAGCTTCTCTTACCGGCTGGCGTGATATGTTGAACTGTCTGGCAATTTCAACCTCGGACATGCGCGTGCCGGGCTCCAGCTTCAGGGTCACGATGTCAGCGTGCAGCCGATCGAAAACATCATCGACTGTCGTCCGGCGGCCAAGCTCATTTCCAAGTGCGTACATACGAGAACCTCTATAGATCGCCAGCTACCATACTAGGATAAAAACTGGCTTCATACGACTTTCGACTGTTTCAGGCATGCTCCGCCTGGAAGACTATGTCAAACTTTCACACCAGGTGACGAACTACGTCGCTCACGAAAACCGCAATTGACGTTTCCGGACCTGCGAATGCCGGTTTTGCAGATGGAAAGTGAACAAAGGGCGGATTAAAACACCATCAATCAGGGAGGCTAATGCTCATGTTTTCCATTTATCCGTCTGCCCGTTTGCGCCCGTCTCCGTTTTTTGACGCCACTGTTGCAGACGGCGTAAACAGTTTTACCACCTACAATCACATGCTGATGCCCACCGGCTATGGCAAGCCGGAAGAAGAATACTGGCGCATCATCAACGGTGCTTCCATGTGGGATGTTGCGGTGGAGCGACAAGTCCAACTGCAAGGCCCCGATGCAGGCAAGCTGGCGCAGATATTGTGCCCGCGCGACCTGACAAAGTGTGTTGCCGGACAGGGCAAATATGTTGCCGTGTGCAATCATGCAGGCACGCTGATCAATGATCCGATCTTGTTGAAGCTGGACGAGCAGCGCTACTGGCTGTCTATTGCAGACAGCAATATATGGTTCTGGGCAGGTGCCATTGCGGCTGAGCGCGGGCTTGATGTGGTTGTGAGTGAGCCGGACGTATCTCCGCTGGCCGTGCAGGGACCCATGGGCGAGGACGTGGTGGCATCCCTGTTCGGTGACTGGGTGCGCGATCTGAAATATTTCTGGTTCAGGGAAACCGAGATCGACGGCATTCCGGTCGCGATTGCACGGTCCGGCTGGTCGAAACAGGGTGGTTTCGAACTGTACCTTTTGGACGGAACAAAAGGCACACAGCTCTGGAACCTGGTCAAGGAAGCCGGAAAGCCATGGGGCATCGGGCCCGGCAATCCCAATCATTGCGAGCGGGTGGAAAGCGGGTTGCTGTCATTTGGCGGAGACACGGACGCACAGACCAATCCGTACGAGGTTCGCATGAGCCGCTATGTGGATCTGGATGTGCCGGATGACGTTGTTGGCATAAAGGCGTTGCGCAAGATCAAGGCAGAAGGTCCCAGGCGTCACCAGCTTGGTATCGCGCTTGAAGGGGACGAGCCGAACCAGGTGGGATTTACCTGGTTTGACATCACCCGGGCACATGCGAAAATCGGTGACATGACCAATATTGCCTGGTCACACCGTTTGAAGAAGAATATCGGTTTTGCGCTGGTGACGACAGATGCACAGCCAGGTGACGACGTGACTGTTGTGAAAAACGGTACCGAAATCGCCGCTAAATTGTGCAACCTGCCGTTTATCTGAGGGCAGCTATCTGCGGGCAATCACACCGCATCCATGTGCAAGTTTCAGGACGCGGATTGCACGGCAGTTCGCGCCTTCATGGCCTTGGCTGCTTGCGTGTATCCGCCGTCTGCGCCATCGATGAAATGCACATGCAGGGATTGCGCGAGGTCGAACAGCAGACAGGTCATCAGCGCTGCGTGCGAACGCCATGTGCCATAGTTCAACTGACCGGCCAGATAGCCGGCTTCAAGGAATCGCTCAACCTCGTCAGCCTGCTGTTCGGTGACATCAATGACCATTCTCAAGGCGCCGTCAAACTTTCGGAAATCAGTATTGGCCTGCATTTCCCGGCGATAGGGGGCGGCGGCGTAGTCGGAGATCTTGCGGTTGTAACGCTCTGCGGCTCGCTGGATGAGAGACGTCAGCAGGGTCCATGCAAATGCGCCGTACCGCCCGTACCTGCCGCGAAGCGCGGCGCGCTCCAGTGACAGGCCCGGCGAATTCATCCCTGCCAGTTTCAGATTGCTGTCGTGCACCGGGGCAAAATCGTTGATTGGTCTGCCAAGGATATCTGTTAATCGCCTGCTGATGTTGCTTGCCGTGATACTGGACCCGGTCGCTTGCAGGATGATTGTCAGCATGACACCGTTGCGAGCCGCGAGCGGTTGCCAACGGCACGACAGACCACCCAGATCGAGCGATCTGCCTGCGTCATCCGGTACCAGATTCCATTTGTCCTGCGTCTCGTCCTTCAACCATTTGTCAGCCAGTTCCAGGCCACCGCCAGTGAACATGGCGAGATGATTGATGCCTGCCAGCTGGAGCTTTCGGACTTGCACATCGGCACCGGCGTTGCGCAGTTCGTGAACTGGTATGGCAGCTGTCCGCAGGGTCAGGCCGAACAGTGGCTCGCATTGAACCTGCAAGGCACCGAGCCTTGTGCACGCTGCCTTCAATGCGCAGGGAGGGACTGCAACCACACCCCCATCGCCGCCGAACATGAACGGCACGTCGACGCCTGTGCAACCGTTGAGCACAGCCACAATCGAGGCGGCACCCACCATGTTTACCGACTTGTAGTCGCCACGCTCGATGGCACCGGTGGAATTGACAACGTCCGAGATCAACACTGTCCAGTCATCGGGCAGCGGCATGAACCCGAGTCCGTCGGACATGGCGTCGAAATCATCCGACGCGTTCAGGTCGCGATAGAATTTGTCGGTGGCGGGCACGTGATGTTCTTTCCTGCGGAATTTCAGGTCATGGCGTGATAGCAGTTATACCAGATATCAGTGACAGCGATTCATTTGATGGGATCATAGCGGTTCACTCGGGCAAGCACTGCAACGCACCCGATGGGCCACTATGATCCCATGAAACGGGTCGATGTTACTAAGATCTGGTATTAGCACTCTATACAAGCCCGCCAACAGGGCTGGCAGAATGAAACGGTAGCAACGTGCGAATTGGATTTTACGCAACCATGAAGTCCCCGGATGACCCGGTGCCGTCCGGCGACCGTACGATGGCCCGGCAACTGATTGGCGCGCTGCAACTCGCCGGGCACGAGGTTGAGTTGATTTCCCACCTGAGTGGCCGGGTGCGCAGAACTGACATGCTGGACAGCGTCAGGACAGATGCCAGGCGTGAAGTCGACCAGGTCGCAGCGCGCTGGCAGGCGCAAACCATCCCCGATCTGGTGATGACCTATCATGTCTACTACAAGTCACCGGACTTCGTCGGCTCGAGTTTGGCCGAGCGGTTCAAGCTTCCCTATGTGACGATCGAAGCATCATATGCCGGCAAACGTGATCGGGATGAGTGGACTGCGGCGCAGGCGGTTTCAACTGCTGCGATCAGGCAGGCCGCCTTGAATATATGCTTTACCGACAGGGATGCAGAAGGATTGGCAAGATTGGTGAATCGTCGGCGGCTGGCCATTCTGCCGCCGTTTGTGGATTTTCCCGGACTGCCTGAACAACACGGTCCCGGTTCCTTGAATGGAACCGTCGAACTGCTTGCGGTCGCCATGATGTTGAAAGGCAACAAGCTGGAGAGTTTCAGGTTGCTTGCCGCAGCTATGCGGCGGCTCAGGTCGCGCAACTGGCAACTGACGATTGTTGGCGATGGCCAGATGCGAGATAAAGTGGAAGACATGTTTGACGGTCTTGATCAGGTGCGGTTTGCCGGCCAGATGGACCATGCAGGGCTAGCCGGCTACCTGGCCAACAGTGATGTGCTGGTGTGGCCGGGGTATCGTGAGGCATTCGGGCTGGCTTATCTTGAAGCACAAGGGGCAGGACTGCCCGTCATCGCGATGCGTTCCGGTGGCGTTGAAGCCGTGGTGATCGATGGCACGACCGGCATGCTGGCGGACGAAGGCGATGCAGACGCGTTTGCCGCTGCTGTGGACCAACTGATTGAAAACCCGCTAATGCGAGCAAGTATGGGCGCCCAGGCGCAGGCCTTTGCACGTGGACAGCGAGGTCTCGCAACGGCTTCTGCGCGGCTGGATGCAATGTTGCAAGGGCTGGTGAGTGCATGAGCCTTCGAGAGCTTGAGAGCGAACTGCAGTACTGGCGTTTGGCCTGCGAACAACCGCAGCTATGGTGGCGTGATGACGATGCGGTGACCGTTACAGCGCAACTGGAGCGCCTGACCCAACTCACCGGTGAGGCCGGTATTGAGGTTTTACTGGCCTCGATACCGGCGTATGCAGATCGCCAACTGGCTGTCCATGTCGCGCAAAACCGCAATCTGAAACCGTGTGTGCATGGCTGGGCGCATGCAAATCATGCGCCTGCGACCGAGAAAAAATGTGAGCTCGGGCTTCATCGGGCAATGGATGTCGTATTGGCAGACATTGTACGTGGCAGACAGCGGCTTGAGCAGTTGTTTGGGGCTGGTCTCGTGCCGGTGCTGGTGCCACCGTGGAACCGGATGCGCGATGACCTGGCGCCGCATCTGTCTGCAATCGGCATCAAGGCATTTTCGACCTTTGCCCCGGAATGCTCGTTTCCCGCGATACAGGTCAACACCCATGTGGACGTGATGGACTGGAAATCGCCGGGTGGTGCTGCCGGGAAATCTGGTGACCGGGTATGGGCCGAACTGGCCGCGGCACTGGCCGTTTCACGCAGCAACGGATTTTATCCTGTCGGTCTACTGACCCACCACCTGGTTCATGACGAAACGGTGTGGACCGGGCTTGCGGCAGTGGTGGCGTGTTCAGATCTGAACTGGGTATCTTTTGAATTTGCCCTGAATTTTCAACCAAGAACCACCAGTTGATCCACACCGGCAAGTGTCGATTTACGCCGTCGGGCAGGTTTTCCCGGCTGGTAGCCTTGCTTGACAGCGGTGGCATAGGTATCTGCATCAGTCACGGCACGACTTTTGATTTTCTTGTTATACTTTTCAAGCTTGGCAGACATATTCGCGGCTGATCCGATGACCGTAAACTCCAGGCGCGAGTCATCGCCGATCGTGCCGAACACGATGGGCCCGGCTGCAACGGCTGCATTGACCTTGCCTCCGGCGAACGCTTTCAGGGTTGGATCCGTGTCCCAGCCGTCTGTTTCGACAATGATCGCATCAATGGCGCGCACGGCATCTGCTGCATAGGTTTCGCTGGCGCGCACCGCGCCAAAAGTCGCCATGATGCCGTCGCCCATGAATTTGTCGATTGATCCTCCATGGCTCTGGATAATACCCACAATACGTTTCTGATACGCAATCAGCAGGCCAAGCACGTTTTCCGCGTCCCGGCCGGCGGCGTAGGTGGTGAAGCCGCGCAGGTCTACATTGAGAATGGCTGCGTCCACACGCGTGCCCTTACCAGGGGTTGCGGCCTCATCGGCATTTCGAATATCGGACGCCACTGCACTGTCGAAATAGCGCGACAGTTCATTGGCTGCCTGGGCATCGGCGGTCGCCCTGACCAGAAGATTGTTGGCGCGGTTCAGTGCCACGCCAATGATTCCTGCCACCATGACAATGGTTATGGTCTTGTCGAACTCGGCGCCCAGCAGTATTTCATTGCCGGTCAGGTACTCGATATAGTTGCGGGTGGTACTCATGCCGTGGGCGGAGAAGATCGCATAGGCAACCAGGGTCAGCCAGCCAATTGCAGCCGCCAGGCCGGCGAACACCACAAACCGAGCCTGAAACCGCAATGCGCGCAATGCGATGAATATGAACACATAGAGCAATGTTGGCGCCTTGAGATAGAATGAAGGCGGCTGGTCATACTGAATATGGAAACTCCAGATCAGAACCATCAGGATCGCGATATCGAAAATGATCGAGAGATAAACAGCCCAGTTCGGCAACCCGGTCCTGACCGCCCAGATCAGCCCGATGACATTGAGGCCGAAATAGATTGCGAGTGCCCAGGAGACAGGCGAAAACGCCGTGCCTGAATCGGTCTTCGGCGCAAGCGTATACAAAATTGCCCAGGTTATCACAATGACTAACTGGATGATCTTGATCAGCACTTCACTTGACTGGTCATGGCGATCAATGGATGCCAGCACCCTGGGTGACAGTGCGCGCGCCGGTGTAGCGCCAGGCACAAGGCCATTGATCTTGCGCCAGATCGAAGGCGTGGCAGATGGAGTGGTTTCGGCAATTTGTTGCAGGGATGACATAAATGTCCTCCAGACAGGGGTTCTGCTCAATTGGCATGACGTTCGGTAGTTGTTGATTACACGATTGCGGGGCCTATCAGTAGTGCCGATGCGGTCAAGATGGTTCACGACGGCTCACGGTTGCGCGCCTGTGTGATACCCGGTTGTGATCTAATTTGCGGGGACAAGGTTTTCCACATGCATTGGTGTATGATAAAAACCTGTATCCTGACAGCGTGATGTCGGCTATCGTAATGAAATTAACGGCATTTGACGTAATCGGATATCATGAGTTCCTCTGAAGATCTTCTCAGAATCGAAGACCTGCGGATAAGTTTTCGCGTTCATTCATCGACCATCGAGGCGGTGAAAGGAGCAAGCTTTCGCATTCGTCCGGGCAAGGTAACTGCCCTGGTTGGTGAGTCCGGGTCCGGCAAGTCAGTGATCGGTCAGTCGATCATGGGCATTCTGCCGACCGTGGGATCTATTACCGGCGGAACAATTACCTTCAATGACCCGGACAAGAAATCCGGCCCGATACAGATTGAAGAACTGTTACCCAGCGGCCCTGAAATGCGAAAATTGCGCGGTGGGCGTATCGCAATGATTTTTCAGGAGCCGATGACCTCGCTGTCACCGCTGCACACCATTGGCAACCAGATCGAAGAAGCCCTTCAGCTTCATCAGCCGGTGGAGCGAAGTGCTGCGCGGGCAAAGACTGAAGAAATGCTGGACCTGGTCGGTTTCCCCGATCCGTCGCGTGCCTATGACATGTATTCGTTCGAACTGTCGGGCGGTTTGCGCCAGCGTGCGATGATTGCCATGGCACTGATCTGCCGTCCGGCGCTGCTGATCGCCGATGAGCCGACAACGGCACTTGATGTGACGATACAGGCGCAGATACTGCAACTGCTGAAAAGCCTGCAGGAACGCTTTAACATGGCTATTCTGCTGATCACCCATGATCTGGGCGTGGTTGCCAACATGGCCGATGATGTCGTGGTGATCTATCACGGCCAGATCGTGGAAGCAGGCCAGGTGTCGCACATCTTCCGGTCGCCACAGCATCCGTACCTCAAGGCGTTGTTGAATGCGGTTCCCCACTTTGACATGCGGCGAGGCGAGCGACTGGTTTCGTTGCGCGACGTCAAGGTCGATGCAGCGACATTGCTGAAGGGTCCTGCAACAGACAAGGCCAAGCCGAAGGCCGTTTTGCCTGTTGAGGCCGCCAGCGCGGATGAACCACCGTTATTGTCGGTTCGCAATCTGAAAAAGCACTTTGTGACCAAGAAATCCGGCTGGTTTTCCAGCAAGGACGAAAATGTCATCAGGGCAGTCGATGGTGTCAGCCTGGATATCAGGCGGGGCGAGTGTCTTGGGCTGGTGGGTGAAAGCGGATGCGGCAAGACAACAGTGTCCAAGCTTATCATGCGCGCAATCACGCCGGATTCAGGCCAGATCATCTATTCTGATCGCGGGCATGCGCCGATCGACATCGCCAACTCCAACTCGGCCGAACTTAAAACACTGCGCACCCGTATCCAGATGGTTTTCCAGGATCCGTTCTCTTCGCTCAATCCGCGCATGACCGTTTCCAATATCCTGACTGAACCCATGGAAATACACAAAGTCGGGAATGCCGAGAGCCGCCGGGCTCATGCAGCCGGCCTCATGCAGGCGGTTGGTCTTGATCCGCGCTTCCTCAACCGGTATCCGCACAGTTTTTCCGGCGGTCAGCGCCAGCGCATCGGTATTGCCCGCGCGCTTGCGCTCAATCCCGGGCTGTTGATCTGTGATGAGCCTGTTTCCGCGCTGGATGTATCGGTGCAGGCACAGGTGCTCAATCTGCTCAAGGACCTGCAAAGCCAGCTTGATCTCACATATCTGTTTGTGTCTCACAACCTGGCGGTGATCGATTACATGGCAGACCGTATTGCCGTTATGTGCCGCGGACGAATTGTCGAGATGGCGAGCCGCGAAAAGATTTTCCGAAATCCGGTTCACCCGTATACGCGATCGCTACTGGCGGCAGTGCCGTTTCCCGATCTGGATCGGCCCCTGGACTATGACACCCTGTCATT
>JBDNEZ010000012.1:0-6462 GCA_041690095.1 Anderseniella sp. | reverse complement strand
GGGTGATTTTGCCGACACGCTGTTTCTTGAAGGCCGCGGTGCGGGTGGTCATCCGACGGCGTCGTCTGTCATGGCCGACATATGCGATATTGCCCGTGGCACGGTGTTGCCGGTGTTTGGCGTACCGGCAACCGGTCTCATGCCGTTCAGGCGCGCTGCGATGCGCGCCCATGAGGGAGGCTATTATGTAGCCCTGGACATGTTCGACCGGCCAGGCGAGTTGGCCGGGGTAGCAAAAGCCTTCGCAGATGAAGGCATCTCGATTGAAAGTGTCATCCAGCGTGGTCCGGCAATCAGCCGGTCAAAGGCTGGCGCGGATATTGCGCCATTTGTGTTGATAACCCATGACACGCTGGAAAGCGCCATGCGGGCTGCACTGGACAAGATCGCAGCCGCCAAGCATGTTGCAACACGTCCACGCATGGTGAGGATCGAACGACTGTGACACAGACTGCAACAAGAAGCGAAGATGAAGACATGCTGAACCGTATGCTGACCATTGAGATTGCCCGCGTAACGGAGGCCGCTGCTATAGCAGCTGCATCAATGCGTGGCCGCGGCGATGAAAAGCAGGCTGACCAGCGTGCCGTCGATGCCATGCGCACCGCATTGAACGGCATTGACATGGACGGCAAGGTGGTGATCGGCGAAGGCGAACGCGATGAAGCACCGATGCTGTATATCGGTGAAAAGGTCGGCACCGGCAAAGGCCCCAGGATCGACATTGCGCTGGACCCGCTGGAAGGCACAACACTGTGTGCCAAGGCCATGCCGGATTCACTTGCAGTTATCGCCATGGCAGTCGGTGGCAGCCTGCTGCACGCACCCGACAGCTATATGAGCAAGATCGCCATAGGGCCCGGCTACCCGGTCGGTACCATCGATCTGGATGCATCGCCGGAAGATAATCTGAATGCACTGGCCAGGGCCAAGGGCGTTGCGACCAACCAATTGACCGCCTGTATTCTGGACCGTCCGCGCCATGCGGAGCTGATTGCGGCCGTGCGTGCAACGGGAGCCGGCGTTCGCCTGATCAGCGACGGTGACATCGCCGGTGTGATCCATACCACCGACCCGGATAACACCGGCATCGATATCTATATGGGTGTCGGCGGCGCGCCTGAGGGCGTGCTGGCTGCAGCAGCGCTGCGTTGCATTGGCGGTCAGATGCAGGGCCGTCTGGTGTTTCACAAGGCCACCGACCGGGACCGGGCCCTGAAAATGGGCGTCAAGGACCCGGATGCAAAGTTCGACATGAACGAAATGGCCTCCGGCGATGTAATGTTTGCCGCCTCGGGGGTTACCGATGGCTCCATGCTGGCCGGCGTCAAGTTCAGCAAGTCTCACATCACCACGGAGACCGTGGTGATGCGCTCTGCCACCGGCACGGTGCGCTGGATCAAGAACCGCCGCAAGGTGGCCTGACCTGAATGCGCCTTGCGCCGGAACAACCCAAAGCCTTTCTGGGCGTTGAGCGTTCCATCACCGGCAGGCGGTGGATCGCGCGCCTGCAGACAGACCGCATGGCACAAGCTATTTCTCAAGCAGCCGACGTCAGTGATATCATGGGCCGCATACTGGCGGCCCGCGGTGTCCTGCCTGAAACCGCCCGCAGTTTTCTGGAGCCGACACTGCGCGAACTGATGCCACCTGCAGCCCATATGATGGATGTCGTTGCAGGTGCTAACCGGCTCGCCGATGCGGTCATGGCCGGTGAATCTATCGGTCTGATCGGTGACTATGATGTCGACGGGATGACCTCGTCAGCGCTGATGGTGGGGTTTCTGAGCGCAGCCGGAGTGTCGCCACGTGTGCATATCCCGCACCGTGTCGATGAGGGCTACGGCCCGTCCGTGGCTGCCGTGGAAGACCACAAGACAGCAGGTGTCGAGTTGCTGATCACGCTGGATTGCGGGGTCATGGCGCATGATCCGTTGCTGAAGGCGCAGGAGCTTGGGATGGACACGGTGATCGTCGATCACCATCAGGCAGGTCACGAACTGCCGCAGGCCCACGCGGTGATCAATCCCAACCGTCTGGACGACACATCGGGCCAGGGCGCCTTGTGCGCTGCCGGTGTGGTGATGGTGCTGATCGGCGCAACCTCAAAACAGCTGCGCGCGCGCGGCTGGTGGACGGATGCCAGGCCGGAGCCCGACCTGATGGCGATGATGGACCTGGTGGCGCTCGGCACGGTGTGCGATGTGGTGCCGCTGGTCGGACTGAACCGGGCCTATGTGCGCCAGGGGTTGAAGATCATGGCCAGGCGCGAGCGGATCGGGCTTGCGGCCCTTGCCGATGTGGCTCGCCTGTCGCGCCGTCCTGACGCTCATTCACTGGGCTTTGTTCTGGGTCCGAGGCTGAACGCGGCAGGCCGCATCGGCTCAGCCATGGACGGCCTTGCGTTGCTGATCAGTCACGACAAGGGTCATGCCATGCAACTGGCGCAGTCGCTGGAAGAGATGAACAAGAAGCGCCAGGCGATCGAGCTTGCCACAGTGGACCGCGCCATTGCACAGGCCGAGGCCATGATGGGCAAGCAGGCAAGGCTGCCGGTTCTCGTGGTCGCTGGCGAGGGCTGGCATCCCGGCGTACTGGGACTGGTTGCCTCACGCCTGAAGGACCGCTTTGACAGGCCTGCCTTCGCCATCGGCCTGCCGAAGGACGGCTCAGCAGCCTCCGGTTCGGCGCGCTCCATCGCCGGTGTCAATCTCGGGGCCGCCGTTCAGGCAGCCGTAGCAGCCGGTATTGCGAGCAAGGGCGGCGGTCATGCCATGGCGGCCGGTATCACGCTTGAGCAGGCTCGACTGGGCGACCTGCGGGCCTTTCTCGAAGCACAACTGGCAACTGAAGTT
The DNA here is from genome assembly GCA_041690095.1 of Anderseniella sp. Taxonomy (GTDB): domain Bacteria; phylum Pseudomonadota; class Alphaproteobacteria; order Rhizobiales; family Aestuariivirgaceae; genus Anderseniella. The sequence goes on along the minus strand of JBDNEZ010000012.1, from coordinate 3,607 downwards.
GAAGCGGTTGCCAGTGTCGACAATCTGACCATAGACGCAGCCATTGCGGCGTCGGGCGCTTCAACCCGGTTCATAGAAGATCTGGACCGGGCAGGGCCGTTTGGCCAGGGCAATCCGTCGCCGGTATTTGCCCTGCCGTCACACAAGGTCGTCTATGCAGCGCGTGCCGGTGCTGATCATGTGCGCTGTACACTGGTGCAGTCAGACGGCACCCGGCTCAAGGCCATCGCCTTCCGGGCCATGGGAACCGACCTTGGTGAAGTGCTGCTGTCGGAACGCCAGATGCCGCTGCACATAGCCGGCCGGCTCGCCATCAATGACTGGGGCGGCAAGCGCGAAGGCCAGCTGTTCATAGACGATGCAGCCGAAGTACCCGGCAGGTAGATACCATCGATAAAATTCAGATTTTTTCGGTTTTTTCGGATGAGTGCTTGCCAGCAGGCGCGAAGCTAGATATACGGACGCCCGGTGGTGCGCGCCCTTCGTCTATCGGTTAGGACACTAGCCTTTCACGCTGGAGAGAGGGGTTCGATTCCCCTAGGGCGTACCACCGCCTTTTCCCTTTTCAGGAAGTGACTATGCCTGCCGCTTCGGCATCATGCGGGTCAGCACGTCATCGTGCCGGGCGAAATGATGCCAGATGGCGGCGATCACATGGATGGCCAGCAAGGGTAACCACAATTTGCTGACCAGTTCATGGATGTCTTCGGAGTCTCCCGGCACAAGCCAATCCGGCAGGGCTGGCAGCGGCACGACGCCAAACAATGCGCCTTGATCGCGAAACTCCTCGGTATGTGCTGCAAGGCCCGATAGCGGGATCAAAATCATCAGCACGTAGAACAACAGCTTGATGCCACTGGCGGCCGATTTTTCCCAGGCCTTCATGGTTGCGGGGTAGGCGGGCGCGGCATGGCTTAGACGCCAGTAGATCCGAAACGCCGTCAGTACGATCAGGGCCAGGCCAATAGACACATGAACCCCGTATCCGGTTGCCTCGACATACCGGTGCGAGGTGTTTTCGGCCACCAGGTAGCCGCCGATCAGCAGCCCGGCTGCTGACCAGTGCAGCCATTTCGATACGGCATCATAGTTTTGCGGGCGGTTGGGCATTTTGCGGGCTCCTGACTGTTGTACCTGCTTTGACGTTCAAGACCCCCGCAATCCGTCGCAATCTGGTTACCATTTACCGATATTTTCCATGGATTTCCATGGCTCCTGCACCGGCAGATTATCGCCTTTCTGCAGCAGTTCGATGGAGATGTTATCAGGGGTGCGGATAAACGCCATGCGGCCTTCGCGCGGCGGCCGGTTGATGGTTACCCCATTGTCTATCAGCATCTGGCAGTAGTCATAAATATTGTCGACTTCATAAGCCAGGTGACCGAAATTGCGGCCCTCGTCATAGACTTCGGGGTCCCAGTTATAGGTCAGCTCGACCGGGCAGTCGGGTGAGCCGTCCGGTGCCACGAACACCAGGGTAAAGCGGCCCTGTTCGCTCTCAATACGCCGTGTCTCGGTGAAGCCGAGTATGTCGCAGAAGAATTTGACCGATGCATCAAGATCCGTGACGCGTACCATTGTGTGCAGATATTTCATGTGTGACCCTCCTGAGGTCTGTCAGACTGGATATATTTTTTGATGATGAACGATTTGAACGGTAAACGGGCGGCACTTGCAAGGCTTGTTGGCCAGGCAAACCGCATCGTGGTCTTTTCCGGCGCCGGTATTTCAACGGAATGTGGTATTCCCGACTTTCGCTCGCCGGGAGGTATATGGTCGAGATATCGCCCGCTGGATTTCAAGACCTTCATGTCATCGCCCGATGCCCGGCGCGAAGGTCTGTCCCGCTTTCTGAAAATTCGCGACGAAATAGGCCCGGTTGAACCGGGCAGGGGCCATGTGGCGGCAGCGCGCTGGCATCGTGCCGGAAAACTGGCCGGCGTCATAACCCAGAACATAGACGGCCTGCATCAGCGCGCTGGCGTGCCGGTGTCAAAAACCATCGAACTGCACGGCAATGGAACCTATGCGCACTGTCTTGAGTGCGGCAAACGCCATGAGCTTGACTGGATCGCGCACCAGCTGGTAGTCCATGAGGGCGCGCCGGAATGTGTCGAATGCGCCGGCATTGTCAAAACCGCCACTATCTCCTTTGGTCAGTCCATGCCTGTCGACGCCATGCGCAGAGCCGGCGAGATGACCAGAGACGGTGATCTTTTCCTGGTGGTGGGCTCGTCTTTAGCGGTGGAACCTGCCGCAAGCTTCCCGGCACTCGCCGCACACCTCGGCATCCCGCTGGTGATCATCAATGGCGAGCCAACCCCGGCGGATGGACTGGCTGAACTGGTTATCCATGACGACATCGGTGATGTGCTGGAGCAGGTTTGACCGACCTGGATCCTCGGGACAAGCCTGAGGATGACAACTGTGAGAGATCATGTGAAATTTCACTGTCATTCTTGGGCTTATCCCAAGAATCCAGCTGTCAGCTTGCTTCAATCTGTGACGGACAGTGTGGCCAACTCGCGGGCATATTGACTGATCGCCTGTCTGCCATTGGGGCTCAGGTCATATATGCCGGTCGCCACCCGGTCAAACCAGCCATAGTGGTTGGCGGACATGATCAGGCGGGCTTTGGCAACGCCGCAAGCCCTTGCCACATGGGCAGCCTTGGTGGCACCGTTATGATGCAGCGTCCCGGCACAGCGCAATGCGTCCTGACGGTAGGTCGTCATCAGCGTTTTGCCGGTCGTGCCACCAGTGTTCGGATCGCCGACACGGGTTGCAAACTCTTTAAGCAGCCTGGTCTTTCTGTGTTTCGACTTGCGTGGTTTATAAGGTGCCGGATCGAGATGAATTTCAGCCAGCCCGTCCTTCAGCCGCACGGTGATGAGCCCCAGCCCCAGCCGGCGGCACAGCGTCTTGTTGTTCTTCAGTGATTTCCGAAAGCCGTGACCGGAGCCGCGCGGCACACACACATAGACTGTGTCACACAGGCCCAGCCGGTCAATAGCCTGGTGGAACAGCGCCAGCGAAAAGCCGGTTTTCAGCTCGACAATCACAGGCTCTTCATCGCCGCGGCAGGCGACCACGTCGGCTGCACCCACCTCACCCTTGACCTCATAGCCCTGGCTTTCCAGCAGGGTTTTGACGGGTGCATAAAGTTCGGTTTCGCGTAACGGTGAGGCAGCCATGTGATTTGTTTATCTGATTCATTGCGCGTGGGGGCATGTTTAATTCCGCTCACGCAAGCAGCCTGACGGCTGCGCTCCGCGAGGGCGCACTTCGTGCGACGGCCGGTCGGCCTTGCCTCAGCACTGCGTGCCGGGAGTTTATTCCGCTCACGCCAGCAGCCTGACGGCTGCGCTCCGCTGGGGCGCACTTCGTGCGGCGGCCGGTCGGCCTTGCCTCGGCACTGCGTGCCGGGAGTTTATTCCGCTCACGCCAGCAGCCTGACGGCTGCGCTCCGCTGGGGCGCACTTCGTGCGACGGCCGGTCGGCCTTGCCTCGGCACTGCGTGCCGGGTTTTGTTCCGCTCACGCTGGCAGCCTCCGGTTGCGCTCCGCTTGGGCGCACTTCGTGCGACGGCCGGCCGGCCTTGCCTCGG
>JBDNEZ010000011.1:0-5863 GCA_041690095.1 Anderseniella sp. | reverse complement strand
TCCAGTGCACGGGCGTTGGACCCCGGCATATACAAAACACTGCGGCGCGGCCTGACGGTCATGAAAGCTATTCCCCTGCATAAACAATGTCTGCGCCGTTCTTAATATATTGCATCGCACAATAACAAGGGCGGAATGCGCTGGTTTCGCTATCCGGCAACCCGGAATTTCATCTGATCAGGAGCGAATGCTCAACAATGGCATCTGGCCACACCACATTCTGGTGGACATACTGACCAATAAACCACTCGCTAACCTTGCTGGAGTATAACCCCTACCCCATGGCCATTGTCTCAATCTCCTCAGCGATCTCGCGCGGTTATATCGGTAACACCGCGTCCAGCTTTGCTGCGCGCCGTCTGGGCATTGATGTATGGGAAGTGCCCACGGTGACATGGGCGCATCATCCCGGTCACGGCAAACCGTCCGGCATGGTCACACCGGCTGACACCATCACCGACATGCTGACAAGCTTTGAACGGCCGGATTGGCGCCGCCAGATCGATCTTGTGATGAGCGGATATTTCCGTGACGCAGACCAGGTGGTCGCGACAGCCGATTTCATCAAACGCCTGCAGGATGCTCGCCAGCAATTCCAGGTGCTTGTTGATCCGGTATGCGGGGATTCAGACGGCGTCTATGTTCCCGGCGAGGTTATTGCCGCGATCAGGACACATCTTCTTCCGCTGGCTGACATTGCGTTGCCGAACCGGTTTGAGCTTGATGTGCTCACCGGCGACACCTCCAGCGACAACACCTCGCTGGTACATGCCGCACGCTCACTTTGGGTGGACACGGTCGTTGTCACGTCTGCCTTCGCGGACACGCTCGGCATCGGCAATCTGCTGGTCGAGGCCGGTTCAGCCATGTTGCACGAAACCGTGACCTTTCCAGACCCGCCGCACGGCACCGGCGATCTGTTCGCCGGCGTATTCGCTGCCCGCATTCTGAAGTCGTCGCCAAAAGATGCGCTGTTGCACGCCGGTAACACGGCGTTCCGCATGGTTGAGGCCACAGGGCTGTCTGCCAGTGACGAGCTTGACCTGGCCACCTGGAACGACCTGATCGATCAGCCTCCGCACACCGGCAATATTGTCTCCGTGCGCTCCACCAATGCCTGACAGCCTGGTAATAGGGCTGGACGGATGCAAGGCGGGCTGGGTCATGGTGTCATGGTCGCGCGACACCAGCAAAGCACCGCGCGCAGCCATTATTCCGACCATCCATACCGCGTTGAACACCGCAGCAAGTTGCATCGGCGTGGACATGCCGATCGGGTTTCCCTGCGGCACCGCCAGATCCTGCGAAGCCCTGGCACGCAAATACATCGGTCCGCGCCGGTCGTCGGTTTTTCCGGTACCGTGCCGCGATGCACTCAAAGCTGATGACTATCCCGGCGCGTGCGAAATCAATACTCGTGTACTCGGCAAAAAATTCCCCAAGCAGACCTTCATGCTGTTTGGCAAAATGCGTGAAATCGACGCCATCATCACGCCCGAACTTCAGTCGCTTGTCCATGAAGTCCATCCTGAAGTGTCGTTTTGCACCATGAACAACCGGACCCCGTTACCCCACGCCAAGAAAACCGCCGAGGGCGCCAGGCTCCGCCGCACGCTGCTGATGGCCAGTGGGTTTCCACTGGACCGATTGCAGCATCCTCAATGGAAAAAATCACAGGCCGCTGATGACGACATTCTCGACGCCTGTGCGTGCGCATGGTCGGCCAAGCGTATTGCCGATGGCACTCACATAAGTTTTCCCGCCACATCCCAACTCGATGCCCGTGGCCTTCGCATGGAGATCAATGCATGACGCTCATATTCAAGGCCCATGCAAACCGGGCAACCGACACGCGCTGCCCGTGCACTATGTGGTTACGTGCAACGCACCGGTTGCCGCGCGCGCACAAAACAGTCACTATGGCACCGGTTCCTCCACTTTGACCCCCTCATGAAAATGATCACCCAGCAAGACATCAAATCAGCCCACGCGCGCATAGCCTCGCGCATCTGCCGCACGCCGGTTATGCAGGTTTCATTGCCGGGTATCGCACAACCCGTCACGTTGAAACTCGAGTGCTTTCAATATTCCGGGTCGTTCAAGGCGCGCGGCGCGTTCAATTCACTGATTGGCAATGAGGCCGCGACAGCAGCAGGCGTTGCTGCAGCTTCCGGCGGCAATCACGGTGCTGCAGTCGCTCACGTCGCACAAGTCCTCGGCCTGAAAGCCCACATCTTCGTACCGACCATATCGTCGCCCGCCAAGGTTGCCCGTATCCGGTCCTATGGCGCCGAAGTCATCCAGCAGGGCGCAAATTACGCGGAGGCGCTTGCCCTGTGCGATGCACACATTGCGAGAACCGGCGCTGTATCAGTGCACGCCTACAATGCACAACCGACGCTTGCCGGTCAGGGCACACTCGGACTTGAGCTGGAAGACCAGTGCCCCGGCCTCGACACGGTGTTGATCGCGGTTGGTGGTGGCGGACTGATCGGCGGCGTTGCAGCCTGGTATGGCGATCGGGTGAAAATCATATCCGTTGAACCGCAGACCTGCCCTGCCCTGCATGCCGCGCGTGCGGCAGGTGGCCCGGTCAGGGTTGATGTGTCCGGCATTGCCGCAGACTCGCTTGGTGCCTCGGAAATAGGAGCCATGGCCTTTGACATCGCCCAAGTCCATGTTGATGATTGCCTGCTGGTGCCCGATGCGGCCATTGAAGCTGCCCAGATGTGGCTGTGGCACACGCACCGCATCATGACCGAACCCGGTGGCGCCACGGTGCTGGCCGCCCTGCTGGGTGGAATTTACAGACCGAAAGAAACTGAGAAGATCTGTGCCGTGATATGTGGTGCAAATGTCGATCCGGCGAAGTTCGCCGTTTAGGCCATGAACTTATAAAAGGAGATGTCCAGATGGCTGCCTATATTATCGCGCGCATTGAGGTAACCGATGCCGCACAGTACGAACAATACAAGGCGGCGGCACCGGCCGCGATTGCCAAATATGGCGGCACCTACCTCACCCGCGGCGGCGCGGTTGAAACTGCCGAAGGTGATGACGAAAGCCGCCGGGTTGTGATCCTGCAGTTTCCCGATATGGACGCCGCACGCACTTTCTACAAATCCCCGGAATATACCGCCGCACGCGAAAAACGCGCCGGCGCCGCGAACGGCCAGTTCCTTATCGTCGAAGGGCTTTAGATCAGGTTTATAGGTTCAATTGAACCCATGTTGCTCTAAACGGAAGCTTCCATCTTGGCACAGCCAAGAATGGGGCCGCCGCCATCAACCTGCAAGGCAACCACACACACTGAAGTCTGCGTGTTGACAATCTGCGCCTTGGGCAAGTTGAACGCGGCAGCTTCGCCCTTCCACATGCCAATCGGCGTCATCTGGCGCACCACGTTGTAGTAATCGATGTTACGACCGGTGTTTTCACCACGCTTGATTGCCACTGACACTTTCGGTTCAACCGACATCACCCACACGGTTGATGACTGAATGATGCGATCCGTCGGGCCGCCAGCCACCTCGACCTGCAATTCACCACCCCTGGACGAAACCTTGATCGGCACGAAATAGGTATCTGGAATGGCGGCCTGCCGTTCAACTTCGCGCATCACGTCCTGCTTGTGGGATCCGACCGCATGCGCCCGGCCATTGATCACCATTTGCGGTGTGTAGACCCGCCCGTCTCCACGCCGGCTGGCATACTCTTTCTGGCGCCGGGTAAATGCCGCCGACGCCAATGTGTCGCTCCATCCAAGGTAATCCCAGTAGTCGACATTCATCGACACGGCGATGATACCCGGACGCTGGATCAATTCTTCCATGAACGCATCAGCCGGCGGACACGAAGAACATCCTTGCGACGTGAATAATTCCACGAAAACCGGGGTCTCGCGCGATGCCAGCACCGGCTTGGAGGCTCCCGTCGCGGCCGCGGCTGTGACGGCCACACCACCGGCAAGCACCCCGCGGCGCGAGATATGTGTCAATTTGTCCATGCGCTGACTTATGACCCAACTACCATTCAACTGCTACTCACGAGTGAGTGAGTTGTTGTTCAAACTTCTCAAACCGACCCTGCAACGCGGCATCATGCTGAAAACATGGTGCCGCTTGCCGGTCAGGCCGCCAACTGGCGCAGTACGTAAGGCAGGATGCCTCCATTGCTGAAATAGTCCAGTTCATCTGCCGTATCGATGCGACTTTTGACTGTCACTGTTCTGGTCTTGCCGCCAGAGGTGATCTCTATGTCATAAGTCTGCTGCGGCTTCATTTTGCCGTCAAGTCCGTTGATGGTAACGGTCTCGTCGCCCTTCAGACCCAGCGCTTCCCAGCTGTCGTCATCCTGGAATTGCAGCGGCAGCACACCCATGCCGATCAGGTTTGACCGGTGAATGCGTTCGAACGACTGCGCAACCACGGCCCGCACGCCAAGCAGGCGAGTGCCCTTGGCGGCCCAGTCACGTGACGATCCTGTGCCATATTCCTTGCCTGCAAACACCACCAGCGGCACACCTTCGGCCTTGTATTTCATCGCCGCATCATAGATCGCCATCTGGCTACCGGACGGATAATGCCGGGTGTATCCGCCTTCAACGCCCGACAGCATCTGGTTCTTGATGCGGATATTGGCAAACGTGCCACGCATCATCACCTGATGATTGCCGCGGCGTGCGCCATAGGAGTTGAAATCGATCGGGCGGATCTGGTGTTCGCTCAGATAATCACCCGCCGGGCCTTCTGCCTTGATGGATCCTGCAGGAGAAATATGGTCGGTGGTAATAGAATCCTTGAACAGGCCCAGAATACGCGCGTTCACGACATTCTGAATCGCATCCGGCTCCATCTTCATGCCCTCGAAATAAGGCGGGTTTTGCACATAGGTGGAGGTTGAATCCCAGCCGTAGGTCATGCCGCCGTCGACCTTGATCTTGCGCCACTGGGCATCACCCTTGAACACGTCCTTGTACTTGCTCTGATAGGCTTTCCGGGTCACGTTCTTGCGCACGAATTCGGCAACCTCCTTGGCATCCGGCCAGATGTCAGCCAGGTAGACCGGATCACCCTTGGGCGTATGGCCAAGCGGATCGGTTGTCAGATTGACGTTCATGGACCCTGCAATGGCGTAAGCAACGACAAGCGGCGGCGAGGCCAGATAGTTGGCCCGCACATCCGGGTTGACCCGGCCTTCAAAATTGCGGTTGCCCGACAGCACCGAACAGGCCACAAGGTTGTTGGTCTTGATGGTCTCGGAAATGGTTTCGGGCAACGGCCCGGAATTGCCGATGCAGGTCGTGCAGCCATAACCGACCATATCAAAGCCCATCTTGTTCAGGTCTTTCTGCAGGCCGGAAGACTTGAGGTATTCTGTCACGACCTGTGATCCCGGGGCCAGGGAAGTCTTCACCCATGGCTTTACCTTGAGCCCGAATTTTGCTGCATTGCGCGCCAGCAAGCCGGCACCGATCATCACGGTAGGGTTTGAAGTGTTGGTGCACGATGTAATGGCAGCAATAACCACATCGCCATGGCCAAGATCAAAATTCGCGCCCGATACGTCGAAACGCTTTGCCATTTCATCGGCCTGCTTGAACTCGGTTGCCATGGCCGACGCAAAGGCTGTTGTCGCCTCGGACAAAATAACCCGGTCCTGCGGCCGCTTGGGCCCGGAAATTGCCGGAACCACATCGTTAAGATCCAGATCAAGGGTTGCAGTGAACATCGGGTCAGGTGTCGACTTGGTGCGGAACATGCCCTGCGCCTTGGCGTATTTTTCAACCAGGTCGACCTGAGCCCTGGCCCGTCCGGTCCCCGTGAGGTAAGCCATCGTTTCATTCTACGTTTCAAAGAAACCG
>JBDNEZ010000010.1:0-5085 GCA_041690095.1 Anderseniella sp. | reverse complement strand
TCACCTCACCCTGAATACCATGCACGCCGGTTATGACGCCAAGGATGATGCGCGAATGCTCGGGCATTCAGGCACCGGCCCCTTAGGACGCTGCTTCTTCTGCCGGAACTGCTTCTGCAGGTGCTTCTTCTGCAGGTGCAGCAGCAGCTGCTGCAGCGGCTTCCTTGGCAGCAGCGGCTTCGGCTTCTGCAGCTGCCTTGGCAGCGGTAGCTGCTTCAGCTTCGGCAGCTTCGCGTTCCACACGCTTTTTGCCAGGCTTGGCCTTGTTCGGGTTGTTGCGTGGCTCGCGCTTTTCAAGGCCGAGTGCATCCAGGAAACGCAGGACGCGGTCGGTTGGCTTGGCGCCAACGCTCATCCAGTGCTTTGCACGATCAACATCAAGGTTGATGCGTTCTTCTGAATCTTTCGGCAGCAGCGGGTTGTAGGTGCCGATCTTTTCGATGAAGCGGCCATCGCGCGGTGCATTCACGTCAGCTACCACGATGCGGTAGTAAGGACGTTTTTTCGACCCGCCACGGGCCAGCCTGATTTTCAATGCCATATTCGAAGTCTCCTTGAGTGTTCAGATGTCTGATTGAATTGCTTGAGTTCGTCGTTCGTCGTTATTTCTTTTTCTTGGCGAGACCGGGCAATCCCTTGAAGCCGCCGCCGCCGAGACCGGGCAATCCGGCCTTGCCACCAAGCCCGGGCAGTCCGGGCAGACCGCCCCCCATGCCAGGCAATCCGGCGGGCATTTTCGGCATCTTGCCGTCTGCGAGATCTTTAAGTTCCGGCGGGATCGAGGCGGGATCCATCTGGGCAAGCTCGGCCTGCATTTTTTCCATTTCGTCGGCAGACGGCATGCCGGCACCACCGCCCATGCCCATCATCTTGCCGAGCAGGCCGCCCTTGCCCTTGCCCATCTTCTTCATCATGCCGGCCATCTGCAGGTGCATTTTAAGCAGGCGATTGATTTCCTGAACTTCTACGCCGGACCCCCTGGCAACGCGTTTCTTGCGCGAGGCGTTCATGAGCTTCGGGTTGCGTTTTTCCTTGCCCGTCATGGATGAAATGATCGCCAGCTGACGTTTGAGCACCGTATTGTCGAGATCGGCGCCTTCAAGCTGCTTTTTCATCTTGCCGAGACCGGGCATCATGCCCATCAGGCCCGACATGCCGCCCATTTTCTGCATCTGCCGGAGCTGGTCGGCGAGGTCCTCGAGATCGAAAACCCCTTTCTTCATGCGGGCAGCCATTTTGGCAGCCTTGTCGTGATCTATGGTCTGGGCGGCTTTTTCAACCAGCGAGACCACGTCGCCCATGCCGAGAATGCGCGAAGCGATACGTTCGGGATGGAAGTCTTCAAGGCCATCAAGTTTCTCGCCGGTTCCCAGCAGCTTGATCGGTTTGCCGGTGACAGCGCGCATGGACAGCGCAGCACCACCGCGGCCATCGCCGTCAATGCGGGTCAGCACGAGACCGGAAATGCCGACCTGCTCATCGAAGGCGCGCGCCAGATTGACGGCGTCCTGGCCGGTCAGGGCATCCGCGACCAGCAGGGTTTCGGCAGGTTTGGCAATATTGCGAACCGCCTGGACTTCCGCCATGAGTTCTTCATCGATGAACAGACGGCCGGCGGTGTCCAGTATGACAACGTCATAACCGCCCTTTCTGGCTTCCGACATGGCGCGTCTGGTGATGGTTGCCGGATCTTCGCCCTTGACGATGGGCAGCGTGTCGACCGCGATCTGCTGGCCCAGAATGGCAAGCTGTTCCTGTGCGGCAGGGCGCCTTGTATCCAGCGAGGCCATGATGACCTTTTTCTTGTCGCGTTCCAGCAGCCGTTTGGCGATTTTGGCGGTTGTCGTGGTTTTACCGGAACCCTGCAGGCCGACCATGAGGATCGGCACCGGCGGGGCCGCCTTGAGGTTCAGGGGCGCAGGATCCTTGCCCAGCATGTCAACAATGGCGTCGTTGACGATCTTGACGACCATCTGGCCGGGGGTCACCGACTTGACGACTTCACGGCCGATTGCCCGTTCCCTGACCTGCTCGACAAAGTTGCGAACGACTTCCAGCGCCACGTCAGCTTCAATCAGGGCGCGGCGCACCTCGCGCATGGCGGCATCGACATCAGCCTCGGACAGGGCACCACGGCCCGTCAGCTTGTCGAATATACCGCCCAGGCGATCTTGAAGCGTTTCAAACATATTTGTTTCCCAAACAGATTACGCAAAGCAAAATGGCACCCGTGCGCGAACCTTCGCGGACGGATGTAGACCCCTGACCTCCCGGATGCGGTTAATCGCGTCCATGTGTCAGCAAGCCTGCCAATTCATTTTGGCATCTGGATTGCGCGGTTCAATAGGGCAATTGCGGCTGCAGGTCAATGTTATCCTGAATTATCCCGGCGAACAGCTCAACCCGCCACTTCGTGCCTCGCGCCGTTCTGTGCCGTTCACGGCGTGTTGCCTCTGGCAAGTTGGGTGCTTTTCACCATATAAGGCGCTTGATGAGCGCGAACACACATATTCCATTTCGCAAGATGAACGGACTTGGCAATGACTTCATCATTGTCGATGGCCGGTCAGAGCAGCGCAGCTTTACGCCCGAACAGGTTTTTGCCTGGTCGAACCGGCAAAGCGGTATCGGCTGCGACCAGTTCATCGTGATGGAAAACTCCGATGTGGCCGATATTCGCATGCGCATCTACAATGCCGAGGGCCACGAGGTGGAAAGCTGCGGCAATGCTTCGCGTTGCGTGGCCGACATCGTGTTCAACGAGACCGGCGCTGATGCGGCCACCATTGACACCAGGGGCGGGTTGTTGGTCTGCCGCAAGGCGGATGCGGACCTGGTTGCCGTCGACATGGGTGTGCCGAAGTTCGGCTGGCAGGATATTCCGCTGGCAGAAGCGTTTCACGATACGCGCGGCATTGAATTGCAGATCGGGCCGATTGATGCGCCGATACTGCACACCCCGTCGGTTGTTAACGTTGGCAATCCGCATGCGATCTTCTGGGTGGACGATCTTGATGTTACGGACCTTTCAAGAACCGGACCGTTATTGGAGAACCATCCGATATTCCCGCAACGGGCCAATATTTCGCTGGCCCATGTGATATCGCCGAGCCATGTCGAGGTGAAGGTATGGGAACGTGGTGTCGGATTGACACTTGCCTGCGGAACGGCGGCGTGCGCGGTCGCCGTATCAGCGGCGCGGACCGGGCGAACCGGCCGGGTCGTTACCATCACGCTGCCGGGGGGCGATCTGCTGATTGAATGGGATGGGCGCGATCATATGCTGATGACAGGGCCGGTGACCTACGATTTTGACGGTGAACTGCCTGCGCTGGAAGATGCGGTATCGTGAACAAGCAAGTCGACATTATCAGCTTCGGCTGCCGGCTGAATGCGTATGAAGCAGAAGTCATGCGGTCGCATGCAGACACCGCAGGGCTCGAGAATGCCATTGTCATCAATACTTGTGCAGTGACAGCCGAAGCCCAGCGACAGGCCCGTCAGGCCATCCGGCGAGCCCGCAAGGACAGACCGGACGCGCGTATAATCGTCACCGGGTGTGCCGCCCAGGTGGACGGACCAGCGTTTGCCGCCATGGACGAAGTGGACCTTGTGCTGGGCAATGAGGAGAAGCTCAAGGCCGGCAGCTGGCAGGCAAGTGCCATGGATTTCGGACTGGCGAACGAGACGCCTGTGCGGGTCAATGACATCATGGACGTCAGGCAAGCCGCGCTGCACATGATCGATGGATTTGGCGAGCGCACCAGGGCTTTCGTGCAGGTGCAGACCGGTTGCGATCATCGCTGCACATTTTGCATCATTCCGTTCGGCCGTGGCAATTCACGCTCGGTGGGTGCTGGCGAAGTAGTGACCCAGATCCGCAAACTGGTGGCGTCCGGTTGTCCGGAAATCGTGTTATCCGGTGTGGACATCACATCTTACGGCAAGGATCTTCCCGGCCAGCCGAGCCTCGGCAACCTGGTGCGGCGTATTCTGAAGACCGTGCCGGATCTGCAACGGTTGCGTATTTCGTCAATAGACTCGGTTGAGGCCGACGAAGACCTGCTGATCGCCATCGAAGAAGAACAGCGTCTGATGCCGCATTTGCACCTGTCCCTGCAGGCGGGTGATGACATGATCCTGAAACGGATGAAACGGCGGCATCTGCGTGACGATGCCATCAGGTTCTGCGACGATGTGCGCCGCAGGAGACCGGACGTGGTGTTTGGTGCCGACATCATTGCCGGATTCCCAACTGAAACCGATGCGATGTTCGAAAATTCGATCAGGCTGGTGGAAGAGTGCGGACTGACCTTCCTGCATGTTTTCCCGTATTCCATCCGGCCTGGTACGCCGGCGGCGAAGATGCCCCAGATCAACGGCGCCGACATCAAGGTACGCGCTAGGCTGTTGCGCACAGCCGGGGAAACGCGGCTGGCAAATTTTGTGAACTCGCAGGTCGGTCATACCAGAGATGTTCTGTTCGAGACCGAAACACGTGGCCGCACGCCTCATTATCTGAATGTCGAAATTGCCGGGCGCACCATGAAGCCCGGTGAAATCGCACCGGTACGCCTGGTGCGCGCAGCCGGACATGATCTGGCCGGGGAGCTGGTTCCTTGAGTTTTTTCAAAAAACTTTTCAATCGTATTGGTGGCCAGAAGGACGACGCAAAACCTCAGGAAGAGGTTGCGCAGGAGCAATTGCCGGCCCCGGAAGCAATTGACGAACCGCAGCCGGTTAACGAACCAGAGCCTGTCAGTGAACCAGAGCCGACTGATGAACCGGCTGCTGAACAAGCGGCAGTTGGTGCTGCACCGAAGAAAAAGGGCTTGCTTGGCCGCCTGAAGGAAAGCTTTACGGGATCCAGAGATGAAGCAACGACGCAACCGGAAGTAGCACCCGAACCGGAAGTAGCACCCGAACCGGAAGTAGCACCCGAACCGGAAATAGCACCTGAACCGGTAACTATACCTGAACCGGAGGTGAAACCGGCAGCGCCAGTAGCACCGGTTGACAAAACACCGCGCAAGACAAAGCCGAAAACACAGAAACCGGTAGGAAAAGCTGCGCCTGAACCGGAAG
>JBDNEZ010000009.1:0-3464 GCA_041690095.1 Anderseniella sp. | reverse complement strand
GCGTGGACATACGCGCCATGGGCACCTTCAGTCTGGATGGTCACCGCCAGCCACAAAGGACCCTTTTCGCCGAACCGGATGGTCAATGGTGAGCTTGGTTCGCCATTCAGCAGGCAGTCGCCCAGAACCTCCGGTTCGTTGTCCATCAGGTAACGCGCACCCCAGGGCCCGAAGGTTTCTTCATCGGAGACGCAGGTGAGTGTCAGCTTGCCACCGAACTCGTCGCGAATCCGATGCAGCATGGCATAAGTGTAAATCGATGCGGTTGTCCCCGGCTTCATGTCGCATGCGCCGCGCCCGTAAATCTTGCCATCGCGAATATCGGCCTCCCAGGGGTCACTGGTCCAGCGCTGGTCTTCTTCATCCACCGGAAACACATCCATATGCCCGTTGAGGACGAGGTGCTTGCCCTGGCCTTTGCCATCAAAACTGCCAACGATATTGGGCATCACCGGATTGGGCGATACCATGCGATACGGCAGTTTTCTGCTGTCCAGAAATTCGGTTACAACAGCGGCGGCGTCGCATGTGTCACCGGGAGGATTGGGTGACTTTGCCCGCAGAAACCGTTGCAGGAACGCAATCATCTCGTCGCGTTCCTCGTCAATCCAGCCATTCAGTTTCGCGACCAGCTCGTCGTTCATCTTGTCATTTCCCGTGTAGGGGTTAATCACAAACCGTCAGTTGCTGTTGCAACTTGGACAGAATTTCAGGCGCCCCGTCCCGGACCACAATCGTATGGCCAAGTGACATGGCAAACTCCGCCTCGGCATCAATCAATATCGCGTGCAGGAACAACACCATACCGGCGGCGGCTGGTTCCGGATTGCCTTCATACAGCATTGGCGGGACATCCATCCAGGACGGGCGGTAAGTCGCTCCAAGCGAGTAACCGCAAGCTGACATGCGGGCATGTCCGAAACCTGCATCATCGAACACCTTGCGATGGGCTGTATCGATTTCACCAAGCTCCCGGCCAGGCCGTGCGGCATCCGTCATGGCGGCAAGGGCGTCACGGGTTACATCAAACATCCGGCGTTGACGATCATCAGCCTTGCCAATGGCAAGGGTACGCATGAGGCAGACATTGTAGCGGCGATAAGTTGCGGCGAACTCGATTGTCAACTGATCCACCGGGTCGAGATTGCGGTAGCCTGTGGAAGACCTGACCAGCAGCGCACGCTCACCCGAACCAAGCACCGGACCCGACGGCGGCGGATCGCCGCCACCTTCGAAAATCACGTTGCTGCCTGCGGCCATGATGGTGCCTTCAAAGGCGCCGGGGCGCGAGGCAGCCGTCATGGCTTCAAGCGCGTCATCGGCAAGACCGGCAGCGCTGCGAACATAGTCCAGTTCGAGAGGCGATTTGACCAGTCGCAGACGGCGGATGATATGCGACCCGTCAACCAGGCTGGCCCAGCCGTCAAGCCGGTCGCGGATGAAATCATAGTTCCTGGCCAGCAATCCGAACGTATCGCGTTCAATGGCGATCTTTGCGCCCTTCAGACCTTTTTCTTCAAGGATGACGAATAGCTCTTCACTGGGATCTTTGCCTTCCTGGTCATACCAGATCCGGATGTCGGTGATCACTGAAGTGCGACGTGCCTGTTCCAGGTCAGGCCGTCTGGTCAGAAGCGTCAGCGGTTCATCATTTGCCGTAACCACCAGGCACTGGAAAAACACATACCCGGATGTATCGTAGCCGCTCAGATAGTAGTGGCTTTCCTGACCAAAAACCAGAATGGCATCAAGCCCTTCCTTGCGAAGCGCCTGGCGGGCATTCCTGATACGTCGTTCAAACTCGTCAGTCGGAAAATGCAAAGCCACTGTGATACTCCAGACTCATTTTCTGTCGCATGCCGGGGTTGGATTCTGCGGAATCCGGGCACGGAATTTGTCGAAGCGTGCGTCTTTTCGGGAGCCACAGCAAAGGAAATAAATTCGTTCGAGTTTTGAGGAATGGTGCCGTTTACGGATGCCGAAAAATGCTGGTTCCGGATATGCCTGGCCGCACCTCAACAGAACTCTAGTTCTTCGCGGAAACTTCACTGGTTCGACTGATTTCTTCCGATATCCAGTCCATGAAAACCTGTGCTGCCGGTGAAATGGCATTGGTCAGAGACGTGACAAGGTAATAGGCCTTGGATTCAGGCTGCAGAGCTTCCCTTAATGGCCGTACGAGTGTGCCGTTCAGAAGATCTGCAGCAGTGGTGATATTGTCGCCCATGGTGATGCCAAGCCCGTTGCGCGCCGTGGAAATGCAATGATTGAAATCACGAAATCGCAGTGTCCTGGTGGTGTTCTGAAGCCTGAGCCCGTGAACGGCGGACCATTCTGGCCAATGACTGCCTTCAATGTCGTCTATCAGGATATGTCCTGCCAGGTCGGATGGTTGTCGGATCTTGTTTGGACCATTGAGCAACCTGGGACTGCACACAGGGAACAGCTCAAGTTGGCTCAGGCGTTTAACATTGCGGCTTGGCCACATCGGGCGGCCATACAGTATTGCAAAATCGATACTGGCATCAACCAGTGGATCGTTGCCGTGGGCCGGAGTGATATTGATTGTTATGTCAGGATACCTTGCTATAAATGTCCCCAGTTTCGGTATCAGCCAGTTCACTGTGAAAGCCGGCATGCAGGCAATGTTCGCCTGACCCGAGAACTCGTTGGTCTCGATATTTCGAACCGCAATTGCCAGGCTGTCCATTGCATCCGTCAGATGCGGCATAAGCCGCTGGCCTTCCGGCGTCAGAACAAGCCCGGTTCGTGTGCGCCTGGTAAGTTCAACCCCCAGTAGAGTCTCCAGTGATTTTACCTGTTTGCTGACCGCGCCATGGGTCACGAACAGTTCCTTTGCGGCTTCGCCAAGGTTGAGGTGCCTGCCTGCGGCCTCAAACGCGCGAAGTGCATTAAGGGGTGGCAATCGTCTCATCGGTCTGATCTCGTCCAATATGGGAGGGTTTAGTTGTGAGTTTTTCTCTCGTTGGGATCGATATTTTATCGTATTGAAGGCGATTTTCTCACAAGATAGGCTTCTTGTCACGTTGGCAATGGATGTGAGCCAATTGCCGGGACCGTCGCACTGATTACGTCAGAGAAGCTTTGAATGATGAGCAAACCTAAAAACCCCACTCTTTATGGAGCGACGATCAAGTTGTTCGGCTCGCAACCGGAGCCTGCTTTCGAAGCGCCCGACCGGTTGGAAGCACTTTGGGGACGCAACTGGGGATGCGACAATGATGTCGGTCAGTTGCGGGCCGTGCTGATGCATCGCCCGGGCGAGGAATTCAACATCATCAATAAATCCAGCAGGCTTGAAGGTCTCGATTCCTACGGGGACATCGAGGCTGGCTGGTACTGGCAATCGGACGAAATACCGTCACTTGCGCAACTGCAGAAGCAGCACGACGGGCTTGCCGATGCATTGCGCGCAGAAGGTGTCGAGGTGGTCTATCTGGAGG
>JBDNEZ010000008.1:0-6558 GCA_041690095.1 Anderseniella sp. | reverse complement strand
TTTGGGCGCATTGACCACGCCCAGAAACGCGCCCTGATCTTCTTCAGGCGCCAGTTCCGATGAAGTGTGCGTGAACAGGAAGCCGACCGTGCCGAGCAGCGCCATTGACATGATGAATGTGGCCCAGCGGGCGTTCAACGAGCCATGCAGCGCACCATGGTATTTGCTCTCCAGCCAGGTGAATCGTCGATCGACGAAACCGGCAAAACCGGTCTGACCGCCTGCGCTGTGGGGCTTCAACAGGCGCGATGCCATCATGGGCGACAGCGTGACTGCAATAATGCCGGACAGGACGACGGCACCCGCCAGAGTGAAGGCAAATTCGCGGAACAGTGACCCGGTCAGGCCGGTGGTAAAGCCGATAGGGGCATACACCGCTGCCAGAGTGATGGTCATGGATACGATGGGCCGGAAAATTTCCTTCATGCCGGTAATGGCAGCATCGATCGGGGTCAAGCCCTCTTCAATGTGACGGTGAATGTTCTCCACCACCACAATGGCATCGTCCACAACCAGACCGATTGCCAGCACCATGGCCAGCAAGGTCAGCAGATTGATGGAAAAACCAAACGCATACAGAAACAGGCACACTCCGATCAGCGACAACGGGATGGTGACCACCGGAATGATCACGGAACGGAACGAACCGAGGAACAGGAGGATCACCAGAATGACGATGATCACCGCCTCGCCGATGGTATTGAACACCTCGTCAATGGACGCCTGAATGAAACTAGATGCATCATAAACCACCTCTGCCTTCATTTCGGCGGGCAGGGTGGGTTGCATCTTGTCAACTTCTGCGTGAACCAGATTGGCGACGTCGAGCGGGTTGGCGGACGGTGTAGTGGTCACGCCGATGAAGGTGCCCTGGCGACCGGAAAATGTCACCTTTACATCGGTGGATGCCGGGCCCAGTTCGACCCTGGCCACGTCGCGCAACCGCACGATCTGGTCGCCTTGTGATTTCAGCGGCAGGGCGGCAAAGCTTTCTGCGGTTTGCAGCGTGGTCCTGGATTCAAGCGAATAGGCGACGTATTCGTTCCTTGTGCTGCCCGGCGCGGACAGGAAGTTGGCCGCCCGGATTGCCTGCACCACATCTGCCGCGCTGACATTGCGTGCCGACAGTTTCAGCGGGTCAACCCAGACGCGCATGGCAAAGTTCTGCCCGCCAAGTATCTGTGCATCCGCCACGCCTTCCAGCGTCGACAGTCGAGGCTGGACCACCCGGATCAGGTACTCTGTCACCTGTTCCGGCGACATCTTCGGGCTTGCGAAAGTCAGGTACATCAGCGCAAATGACTGGCCGGTGCCCTTGGCGACCACAGGATCTTCCACATCGGTTGGCAATTGCGCGCGCACCGCCTGCACCTTGGCGTTCACCTCGGTCAGCGCCGCGTTCGGGTCGGTGTTGAGCTTCATCTGCACCTGCACCGTGCTCAGGCCAAGACGGCTCGATGAGGTGACATAATCGACCCCTTCGGCACTGATGACGGCCTTGGCAATCGGTGTTGTCACGAATCCCTGGATCAGGTCAGCAGACGCGCCCACATACACCGTGGAAATGGTGATAGTGGTCTCTTTCACTTCCGGGTATTCGCGCAGTTTCAGGCTGAACAGCCCCTGAAATCCCAACAACAGAATGAGCAGGGACACAACTGTTGCCAGAACCGGGCGGCGGATAAATGTTTCAGTGAAGCTCATCGGTTCGGCCTTATTGCGCGGGTGCTGCGGGTTTGGTGATGTCGACGGAGTTGTCGACCTTCACACTGGCGCCTGGTTGCAACTTGTTCTGCCCGGCACTGACGATCACGTCGCCCGGCGCCAGACCATCGATCACTTCGATATTACCGCCATCGAGCCTGCCGGATTTCACAAATATCTGCTGGATAATCCTGGCATCGCCGGCTGCACCTTCGGCTGTGTCCGGCACGACCTTGTAGGCATAGTTGCCATAAAGCGATGTCACAACCGCTGTTTGCGGCACGGTCATCACGTCTTGTTCTTCCGGTAACTGCACGCGCACCTGCACGAAACGCCCCGGAATGATGCCCTGGTCGACGGAAGCGGAAATGCTGGCGCGCACATTGACGAGCCGGGTCTGCGGGTCGCCGCGAGGATCGATGCCGGTGATTTCGCCGCTCAGGTCGAGCTGGTTTTCGGTCAGGCCGAACAAGACCTTCTGTCCCAGCGATATGTGCTGCACGGTTTGCTCGGGCACAGTGAAATCCACCACCATGTTGTCGAGATCCTGCAGAGTGGCAACAACCGTACCGGCAGAGACAAACTGCCCGAGATCAATTGCCGGGATGCCGATTGTGCCGTTGAACGGGGCCTTGAGGGATTTGGTCTGGATAACGGCCTGGGTGCTGGCCAGTTTGCCACGCGCTGCTTCCAGCGCACCCTGGGCGGTATCGAGTGCTGCCTGCGAGTCAAAGCCCTTGCGCTTCAAGGTCTGGCTGCGCCCTAGCGCGACTTCGTTGATGTTAACGGCGGTGCGCGCATTGTTGAGTTCAGCGCGCTCCACGGCATCATCAAGCTGCACCAGTACGTCACCCGCCTTGACCTTGTCATTGGCTTTGAACCGGATCTCCTTGACCAGTCCGCTTGCCTGCACTGCAAGTTGCACGCCTTGAGCAGCGCTTGCCGTTCCGATTGCGGTAATGCCGGGCTGCCAGGTTTGAGCCTTGACGTCTACTGTCGATACGACCTGTACCGGTGGCTTGATTCCTGCAAAAAACTCGTTGATTTTTTGGGCCTTGAAGAAGTTGAACCAGATTAATCCACCGGATAGCACAAGGATCAGCAAAACAAACAGGCTGGCAATTATACGGCGTTTCATATGGGGATGCTCGGTACTGGGAATGTTGCAATGCAGCACACTTTAGGGATTTGGTGGCGCTGGCGATAGCCCCGAATTGTGACTCGGGTGTGGGTAGCGATGTAACTTATTTATCTTCACGTCAACGTAATTTTACGTGTTGATGTGTTCCCGGTCGGCGCTGATGGGGTGATTCAACGTGACAGTGCCAGGTTGAGTGTCATTCAATTCACCTGTCGGAGTTTTCAAACAGCAAACAATGCAAGGAATGCTCATGACCGAAAATCTGAATCTGGCCGGCGCGTGCCTGTGTGGTGCGGTCAAGGTCACTGTGACCGCAGACAAGCCCTGCGTCTCGGTTTGCCATTGTGACATGTGCCGACGCTGGTCGGCAGGGCCATTTATGGCTCTCAACTGCCGGGTTGTGAATTTCGAGGGTCAGGAAAATATAAGCCGAATTCGCTCGTCCGACTGGGCCGAACGTGGTTTTTGCAAGAAGTGCGGCTCGAACCTTTTTTACCATATTGTTGACGCCAGCGCGTATCAGATGGCTGCCGGCCTGTTTGACGACCAGTCGGTGATGCGTATGTCGGTGCAGGTGTTCACGGATTTCAAACCGTCGTTTTATGAATTCGCCAACAAGACGAAAATGATGACCGGTGCTGACGTCATCGCCCTGTTTGCACCGCCTGCAAAATAGGCAGGTGACTGGCTCTATCTTTGCAGATGAGCCGGGAAAATCATAAGACAAGCAATTTTATCCATTTGTGCAGATGGATATTGTTCTAACTCAGGTTGCGCGCGGCATGGTCGATCGCGGCAACGGTCTGTTCGATGTCGGCATCGGACAGGGCCAGGCTGGGATACATCTTGCCCGGTGATTTGAAGATGCCCTGCTGGCGCAGCAACGCGTTGAAGCGGGCGTTGCGGGCAGTGTCAGCGGCAAATACATCACGATAATTGTTTACCTTCTGTGGGGTGAACAATATGTCGAACAGGGTGGGATCGCCGACAATCTTATGGTCAAAACCAGCCCTGCCCAGGTGATCTGCAAAGGCGGTCATCAAAACCTTGCCGGTTGCGCGTAGTTTGTCATACTGGCCGGGACGCCGCAGAACCTCCATCGTCTTCATGCCGGCAACAGCGGCAACCGGGTTACCGGACAGGGTGCCGAGTTGCATCAGAAAACCGTCGGCGCCCACCTTGGCCTTGTCAAAATGCGCCATGATGTCAACCCGCCCGGCAATGGCTGCCAGCGGAAAACCACCGCCGATAACCTTGCCCAGCGAACAGACATCCGGCGTGACACCGTAAAGCTCCTGCGCACCACCATAAGAAAACCGGAACCCGGTCACGATTTCATCGAATACCAGCACGATGCCGTGCTTGTCGCATTCATCCCACAAGGCCTGCAGGAAACCCGGCGCCGGCGGGATGATGCGCTGCAGGGGCTCGACAATAATGGCTGCGATTTCATGTGCGTGCTCTGCAATCAGCGAGCGGGCAAACTCGATGTCGTTGAACGGCGCAATCAGCATTTCATCACGCACGCTTTGTGGAATGCCTGCTGAATCAGCGACCGCTTGCGGAAAGTTGACCAGCTTTTGCGGGGCCAGGCTCATCTGCGCTTCCGCAGACATGCCATGATAGCCGCCTTCGAATTTCATGATCTTGTCGCGGCCGGTAAAAGCCCGTGCCAGGCGCATGGCATACATGTCTGCCTCGCCGCCGGTGCATACATAGCGAACCTGCTGCGCGCACGGCACCGCTTCGCAAATCTGTTCGGCCAGTTCTATACCGGCAGCATTGTTGGCAAAAAACGTCATGCCCCTGGCCAACTGCTGGTGCACCGCGTCGATGACTTCGGGGTGGCCATGGCCCAGCAACATCGGACCGGACCCGATCAGGTAGTCGATATATTCATTGCCGTCTTCATCCCAGACGCGCGATCCCTTGCCCTCGCGGATGATGATGCCGGGATCGAAATTACCGAAACCGCCTGCGGGCAAAACTGCATTGGCACGGTCGATCCACCGGGATTGCGAGGTCATGTCTGGGCTCCTATTGATAAACCGCCACGGGTGCGCCGAGTATATCTTCATCGGGATCACAACCAAGCCCCGGTGTATCGTCAATGGTCAGCATGCCGTTTGTGGTGCGGCAGCCTTTTCCCGGTGCCACATCGAGATCCAGCATATCCTGGCACGACCACGTTGCGCGAATGAACTCGGACGGAATGGATTGCGAAAGATGGGCTGCCTCGGTGTCGGCCATGACCGAACCTCCTGTTGCCATGACGAACATCTGAATGCCGTGTGCAATCGCGACATCGCGCATACGGCGCGCCTTGGACAATCCGCCAACCCTGTTCAGCTTGATACCGAACACATCGGCCAGTCCGTCGCGGGCAATGCGGGTGGCGTCCTGCAGGGTTACCAATGCCTCATCGACGCTGATCGGGGAGGTTGTCACCTTGCGAATTTCTGCAATGTCGTCGAGGGTTTCGCCCGGTTGCTCGAATGTCACGCCGAGGTCCGCCACGGCATTCATGACGATGCTGGCTTCGCGCCGCGTCCACGCCCGGTTGACGTCATACAGCAGGATCTCCCCGGGCTTGCGATGGTGTTCGATATGGCGGATGCGCGTGATGTCCTTGTCAGTATCGCTGCCCCCGACCTTTGCAGAGTGGGCATAATACCCGATCTCGCGATAGCTGTTGATGATGTCCATCATGTAATCCGGTTCACCGGAAGACACCGATGATGCCACCGGCGTTCCGGTGTCGCGCCTGCCGCCGAGCAAATCGGCAATCGGCAGTCCAAATGCCTTGCCCATGATGTCCCAGCACGCCAGATCAACCGGTGCCTTGGCATAAAGATGGCCGGGCAGGCAGAGGTCCATGGCGCGCTCGACCAGTTCCACCTTGCGTGGATCAAGGCCGAGGATGGCCGTCGCCATGGTCTCGATGCCGGCGCGAATGCCGGGCCCATGCGCCGGTACATAGGTATGGCCCCATGGTGTGCCTTCGCCCCAGCCGGTGATGCCGCTGTCGGTTTCCAGTTTTACAAAACTGGCGTCGAGCACCTCAAACTTGAGCCGCCCACCGGATAGCCAGTACGGGTGCTTCAGCGGCAGGTCCTTCTGATAGACACTGATCCGGGTAATCTTCATGACGCGACCACCACGATGTTGCCTGTGTGCTGCTTGTCGATGAAAGCCTGCTGGGCGGTGCGCAATTGCTCAAGCGGATAGGTGGCAGCCAGCATCGGCTTGACTTCACCGCGCTCTATATAGCCGACAAGATCACCGAAGATATGGGTTGGAATGATGGTTGAACCGGTGAATGTCAGATCACGCAGATACAGGGTGCGCAGATCAAGCTCGACCATCGGACCGGCGATGGCGCCGGAGCAGGTGTAACGCCCCGCGCGCTCCAGAATGTCGATCAGTTTCGGCCAGTAGGAGCCGCCGACAATATCTGCCACTACCGTGATTTTTTCTGTACCCAGCGCGGCGCGAAGGTCCTCCGGCGCACGTTCCAGCACGAGGTCGGGGTCAAGCCTGGCGACATCGGCGTGCTTGGCTGCAGACGCCATTGCGATGACACGCGCGCCACGGCGTTTTGCCAACTGGATCAAGGCACCGCCGACACCGCCGGATGCGCCCGGCACCAGCACGGTGTCATGAGCGGTTACCCCTGCGCGGCACAACATGCCCTCCGCCGTGGTATAGGAGCA
>JBDNEZ010000007.1:0-7683 GCA_041690095.1 Anderseniella sp. | reverse complement strand
CGGACAGGAACTGCCAGTCAATCCGGTTGGCCAGCACCACTTTTTCATGGCCCATGTGAATGATCTGGTCGAGCCTTGAGCGAAACATGTCGTGCTGGC
Source organism: Anderseniella sp. (assembly GCA_041690095.1). Lineage (GTDB taxonomy): Bacteria > Pseudomonadota > Alphaproteobacteria > Rhizobiales > Aestuariivirgaceae > Anderseniella. The sequence continues at coordinate 7,584 of JBDNEZ010000007.1, read as the reverse complement.
CCGTATCGACTGGTTCTGATGGCTTCATGGCCCCTCCAAATCAATATTTGGACCAGTGAATCACACCAAAAGCACAAAATCAAATTGCAAGGAAACAACACCCAAACCGGTGGTTTCCTGCAATATCGAATACTTCAAACCGCAAAATCACAAAACAAATTCAATCGCTTGCGGGTTCTTCACGGGGGACTCACCGAACTCGTCGGCTCGCGCCGTTCTTGATCCTGTTTCCACGCTGATGCGGACCGGGTCAGCAGGCTGCCTTCAGTGGCACCCAGCGTGATGCCTTTTTGCCGGAGTGGGTAACAACGGCACGATACTTCGTGTTGACCGGTGTCTGTACGTTGAACACCTTGGTGTAAGACGCGCGATATTCACTGCCGTACTTCTGGGTCTGCACAGAGTAGGGGCCAGAGACAGTGCCGGTATTGCGCACCAGCAGGAATGAGACTTTTCCCTTCTTGTTGGCGCGGAAGAATACCGACAGCTTGGCGAAGCCGGGACAGACATTGCCGGCCGGTGACTTGATGGCCAGCGTCACATCCTTGATTTTCATGTGCACTGGTTTCGGGTTTTTGACCAGCCCGCCAACACCATTGCCGGCAAAAGCGGTAGAAGCTGTCACGGCAGTTGCTAGTCCAAGGGCGGCGGCGATGCCGGAGTAAATCAGGGTGCGGCGGTTCATTGTTATGGTTCCTTCAAGAGGTAGTCCATGTAACTTGAAGGCAGGTGTAGCTGTGTCAGCCTGAGAGAAGCCTGAATAGGCCGTTCATCAGGCGTTCATTATTCTGGTCGAAAATCCTTCCTCACTGACACTTCGTGTCGGCTCGGGTCGTTACTTGCCGGGGATGGGGTAGGGTTGATCGTCCAGAGCCATGCGCAGTTTCAGTTCCGTTGTGCCCAACAGGGACAGGTCCGGGACAAAGTTCTCTTTGCGCAAATGCCGGACATCATGCTTGCTCACCGGGCCGACGAACATCAGCCGGTGTGATGGCGAATAGCGCGCCAGCCTTATGCCGAACACCTTCTGCAACACGTAGAATGTCAGGTAGTGATTGTCGACGACCGCGTGAATGGGTTTTTCCGAGCGCCGCACGATGTGGATCAGGTCGAGATCGAACAGCTTGTCATTGTTGACCGGAGAATGGCGTTCCGGGCCATCTGAAAACACGAAATCATAGGCACGAATGGGGATATCGGCATATTGCACCCCGCGGAACAGTTTGTAGAACCCGTCAATCTTGGGCGAGTGGACGATCTGCACCACATGGGCGACGTCCTGCGGCAGTGCCTTCAACGCGGTTTCCGTCCAGCCTTCATGTTCTTCCATGGAGGTGATGCGGCCAAGCGGGGCACCTTCGGCGGCGTTTTCAATCAGTGCCTGCGCCATGACAACGGTGGTGAACCCGGTGCCAAGCTCCAGTATTTCCTTCGGCTTGCGGGTGCGCACTTCCTCATACAGCGTCAGATAGTCCGACATCGAAGCGCCGGTGACATTCGATACCTTGGCGTATTCGGTAATCGCGCTGGCAAACGCAGGCCGCTTCATCAACCGTTTTTCCGCCCGCCGGTTACGGCGCGCCACCAGCTTCTCGATCCACCACGCCCGAGCGCGGGTCAGAGCAGGCAGGCCGGTTGTGTCCAGTGGCGGTAAAGGCATGGGTTTTGTGATGGAACAGCCAGCGATTCCCGTCAAGAGGATTGTTGATGGCAGAAGCAGGCGCAGGCGTGCGCTGTGTCAATTCAGCCAAGGCTGGAATTCAGCAATCCGGTGAGGCAAGGTCCGGCAATGCGACCGTGCGTCTACATTGTCAGCAATCATCGTCACGGTACGCTCTATGTGGGCGTCACCTCAAATCTTGCCCGCAGAGCCTATGAGCATTGCGAGGGTGCATTTCGTGCTTCAGAATGGAATTCATTACTGCAACCACAGGTGTGGATCCTTGGGACAAGCCCAAGGATGACATGGGAAAATAGAGCAGGCTTTTAGCATTTGTCATCCTCGGGCTTGTCCCGGGGATCCAATGCCAGTGCGGACAATCTACTCGTTGATGGATAGATTCGTTTGTTTCACGGAACAAGTGCAACACCTGATCAGGTATTGTTGTACTCACCCCGGCGTGACGAAACTGTCCAGCACGCGCTTGTCGCCTGCGGTGTCAAAGCGGATCGACAGTTTGTTGCCGTCTACGTGGGTGACGGTGCCGGGGCCGAATTTCTGATGTTGGATGCGGTCGCCGGTCGCGAACGAGGCAGGTCCGGCATCTGACGCGGTCAGGCTGCCTTCCACGATGCGCGGGGTTGAGCGCAGGGCGTCGCCGTCGGCGTGGCGGGCCTGCGCGCGTTTCCAGCCCGGTGTGTCGTAGCCGGAGTTGAACGGCTTCATCTCGTCGAAACGCGAACCGCCGAACTGGTCGGCGCCACCGACATTGTAGCCGCCGTAGCTGGACGACATGGTGTCCACTTCGACATGTTCCTCGGGCAGTTCGTCGACGAATCGCGATGGCAGGGCCGTCTGCCACATGGCGTGGACCCGCCGGTTCTGGGCAAACGAGATGGTGGAACGCTTGCGGGCCCGGGTGAGGCCGACATAAGCGAGGCGGCGTTCTTCCTCGAGCCCTGCCTTGCCGCTTTCATCCAGCGAGCGCTGATGCGGAAACAGGCCTTCCTCCCAGCCGGGTAGAAACACCATGTCGAACTCCAGCCCCTTGGCGGCATGCAGCGTCATGATCGAGGCCTTGTCTTCCTGCTCGCCGGACTGTTCAACCTCCATCACCAGCGCGATGTGTTCCAGAAAACCCTCCATGGTCTCGAACTCGCTCATGGAGCGCACAAGCTCCTTGAGGTTGTCCAGCCGCGCCGGGGCTTTCGGGTCCTTGTCCTGCTGGTGCATGTCGGTATAACCGCTTTCATCCAGGATGATCTCGGCGACCTCGGTGTGGGCCATGGCCTCAACCGCGGCGCGCCAGCGCGAGAATGACGCCAGCAGGTCTCTCAACGACTTGCGCGCCTTGCCCGGCAATTCGTCGGTCGCCACAATGTCGTGGGCCGCGCGATACAGCGATTTGCCGGCGGCGCGGGCAAGGTTGTGAATTTTCTGGACCGAATTATCGCCGATGCCGCGCTTGGGCACATTGATGATGCGTTCAAAGGCCAGGTCGTTGTCCGGCGACATGGTGACCTTGAGATAGGCCAGCGCATCACGCACTTCGGCGCGTTCATAAAACCGTGGACCACCGACAACCCGGTAGGGCAGACCAAGCGTGATGAAGCGATCTTCAAAGGCGCGCATCTGGAATGAGGCGCGCACCAGTATGGCGACTTCTTCCAGCGAAGTGCCTGCACGCTGGGCCTGCTCGATATCCTCACCGATGGCACCGGCTTCCTCGTCACCGTCCCAGTGGCCGCGCACGATGACCTTTTCGCCGTCGTTCTGATCGGTGCGCAGGGTCTTGCCCAGGCGACCTTCATTGTGGGCGATCAGGCCGGATGCGGCGCCGAGAATATGAGGTGTGGAGCGGTAATTTGATTCAAGCCGCACGACACCGGCACCGGGGAAATCCTTCTCAAAGCGCAGGATATTGTCGACCTCTGCGCCACGCCAGCCATAGATCGACTGGTCATCATCACCGACGCAACAAATGTTCCTGTGACCCTGCGCCAAAAGACGCAACCACAGATATTGCGCGACATTGGTGTCCTGGTATTCATCAACCAGCATGTATTTGAAACGCTTCTGGTACTCGGCCAGCACGTCGGGATTTTCCTGAAACAGTCGCAGGGTTTCCAGCAGCAGGTCGCCGAAATCCACCGCGTTGAGGACCTTCAGACGGGCCTGGTACTCGGCATAAAGCTGTCCACCGAGACCGTTGCCGTAGGCAGCGCCTTCTCCGGCGGGCACCTTGGGCGGGATCAGCCCGCGGTTTTTCCAGCCGTCAATGTGAGCTGCAAGCTGGCGTGCCGGCCAGCGCTTCTCGTCCAGTTCATGCAACCGGATCAGTTGTTTCAACAACCGCACCTGGTCATCGGTGTCGAGAATTGAGAAATCTGATTTCAGACCGACCAGTTCGGCATGGCGGCGCAGGATTTTCACCCCGATGGAATGGAACGTGCCGAGCCAGGTCATGCCCTCGACCATGCCGCCGATCAGCCCGCCAATGCGATTTTTCATTTCGCGGGCGGCCTTATTGGTAAAAGTCACCGCAAGAATTTCACCGGGCCACGCCTTGCGCATGTTGAGCAGGTGGGCAAGCCGCGTGGTCAGCACCCTGGTCTTGCCGGTACCGGCACCGGCCAGCACCAGCAATGGGCCGTCCAGGGTCTCCACCGCTACGCGTTGCTCGGGGTTGAGAGCGCGCAGATAGGGCGGCGCGGCCTGTGCAGTTGCACGGGCAGTGATGGAGTTGCTGGCAGGGTTCGATGTCATAGGCGTTATATAGCACCTGACGAGGCGTGATTCGATGGTGCGCAGGTAACTTTTCTGCTTTGATCAGGGTTGCAGACAGCTGACAGAACCGGTTCTGCAAAACCCGTCGGGTGGCAAGTCAATGACGTTACAGAAACGACCAGAGACAAAGTGGGAAACTGACTTCGCCGACATCAGCCTGCGGGCTTTGCGGATGTTTTGTGCAGTTGAGGAAACCGGCTCGATGACCGCAGCGGCAGCCAGTGTCGGTGCCAGCCGGTCAGCAGTGTCGCAGCAAATTGCCAATCTGGAGATATCACTGGGGGCTAAACTGTTTGACCGGGCGTCGCGACCCCTTGCGTTGACGCCGACCGGGGTAACGCTGCTCGGTTATGCCAGGCGCATTCTGTCCGCCATGGCGGAAGCCCAGGCCGAGTTGCTTGATGGCACGTCGACAGCCATGACCCAGTTGCGGGTCGGCGTGATTGATGATCTGGACGCCACCATAACGCCGGACCTGATGAAGCATCTGCATGATCATTTCCCGCATCTTGAACTATCGGTCAGCTCTGGCCGATCGGACGATCTGACCAGTCAGCTGGAGCACCGGCTGGCCGATATCATCGTGTCCGGGCAGTTGCCGGAGGACAGTTTGCGGTATGAAGATTTTCCGGTATTGCGCGAGCCGTTCATTATCGTTGCGCCTGAAGGGGTCATCGACGGGTCGCAGGATGTAGCACGGCAAATCCAGCAACTTCCCTATATTCCCTACAATGTGAGCATGCCGATTGGCCGAAGCATTGCCCGCCATCTGCGGCGCCTGAAGCTCTCATTCCAGTCGCCTGCATCGTTTGATGCCTCGCGCTCGGTGTTCGCCATGGCGCGTAAATGTGGCGGGTGGGCGATCACCACGCCCTTGTGCCTGCTCGACGGCCAGGCTGACAGGCATGTGATGGAGTGTTTCAGGCTGCCGTTTGCCGGTTCCTGCAGAACCATAAGCCTGGTGGTGCGCCGCGATGAATTTGGCGCTTTGCCGGCCGATCTGGCAAACGCTACACGGACGCTCGTCGGTGACATTTTGCGCAGGGAACTGGTCGGCCTGCCGCACTGGGTGGGTGAAACATCAGTCATACTTGGCGACGATGGTCAGCCAATCTGAACGTGGCGGTTAGAATTTCAGGATCAAGGTCTTGGCAGCTTGAAAGCTGCTGGCCGGCATGGTTCGTGATGTGAGTATTCATCCCTTGCAGGAACAGAACTACCATGAAATTACATGCACGCGTGGTCATTATCGGCGGTGGCATCGCCGGTTGTTCGACACTGTATCATCTGACGCAGGAGGGTTGGAGTGATGTCGTTTTGCTGGAGCGCGACGAACTGACATCGGGCACAACCTGGCATTCTGCAGCTCAGGTCACCAATTTCGGCGCGGTGCAGACCATGGTTGGCCTGAAAACCCATTCCATCAAGCTTTACAAAGAGCTGGCCGACGATGCCGACTATCCGATCAACTATCATCATGGCGCCGGCGGCCTCAGGCTGGCATCCACTCGCGATCACATGGACGGCTATCGGCATTTTCAGTCAGTGGCCCGGGGCATGGATGTGGATTTCGAGATCATTGATGCAGCAGAATGCGGGAAACGTCATCCGCTGATTACCACGGATAACCTGCTGGGTGCGCTTTGGGACCCGATGGACGGGGATATTGACCCGGCTCAACTGTGTCAGGCACTGGCGCGCCGGGCCCGTTTGGCTGGCGGTGAGGTGTATCGTCATACGCCGGTAACCGGCCTGACGCAGGCGGCGAGCGGTGAATGGATTGTGCACACCGCAAACGGCGACATTACATGTGAGCATGTGGTCAATGCCGGCGGCTATCGGTGTAACGAAGTGGGTGCGATGATGGACGTCGTGCATCCGGTTGCTTCCATGGAGCACCAGTATTTTCTCACCGAGCCGATTGCCGCTATTGAGGCTCTGGATTTCCGCGTACCGCTTATCCGGTGTCCCACGGATGATTTTTACTCGCGGCAGGAGAAAAACGGCCTGCTGGTGGGGTTTTATGAACAGGATTGCCGGACCTGGGGGCTGGACGGCATCGATCCGGCCTTCACCAATGCGCTTTGTCCGGACGACCCTGACCGGGTGCTGCCGGTACTGGAAAATGTGTTTGAGCGCATGCCATGCCTCACCGAGACCGGTATTCACACCATCATCAATGGCCCGATCACCTACACACCGGACGGCTTGCCGCTGGTGGGCCATATTCCGGGCAAGCGCAATGCCTGGTGCATCACCGGCCTGCGGGCCGGGCTTGGTGAAGGCGGCGGGCACGGCTGGCTGTTGGCGCAGCAGATGGTGCACGGTGAGGCCTGTTATGACACCTGGTGCATCGATCCGCGCCGTTTTTCCGAATATGCCGATGTGAACTATACGGCGTTGAAGTCCATCGAGGACTACCAGAACGAATTCCGGTTTCACATGCCGCACGAGCACCGCCCGGCGGGACGTCCGGCGCGTACGACGCCGTTGTTTGAAACGCTGGCAGACGCGGGCGCCGAATTCGGCGCCGTGAACGGTTGGGAGCGCGCGATGTTCTACAAGCCAGCGCCGGACTTCCAGGAGGAGTATTCTTTCCGGTTCAACAATATCTTTGACGTGGTCGCAGCAGAAGTTGCAGCGGTGCGTGACCGGGTCGGCATCATGGAAGTGTCCGGTTTCAACCGCTACGAGATTGCGGGCGAGGGTGTGCATGACTGGCTGGACAGTGTCATGTGTTCGCGGGTGCCGCGCAAGCCCGGCAAAGTGGGGCTGACGTACTTCCTGAACGCTGATGGCAATGTAAAAGGGGAGGCGACGCTGGCCAACCTTGATGACGGGCGGGTCTGGTACGGGTCGGCAGCCGCAGCCGAACTGCACGATATGGACTGGCTGGTGGAGCATCTGCCGGAGGACGGCAGCATCCGTATAAACTGTCTGGTGGATACGCATTCGATACTGGTTGTGGCTGGGCCCAAGTCGCGCGACCTGTTGCAGGCGGCATTTCCGGATACTGACTGGTCAAAGGATAAATTTGGCTGGTTGAGTTTGCGGGAGCTCGATTGCGCCGGTCATCCCGCTATTGCGATGTCGGTAAGCTTCTCCGGCGAACTGGCGTGGGAGCTACATCTGCCATT
>JBDNEZ010000006.1:0-4022 GCA_041690095.1 Anderseniella sp. | reverse complement strand
CTGACGCATGACAAGACGCTGAGCGTTACCGGCAACCTCTCGCAGGCTGCTGCAGAATGATCCGATACGACATTTTATGTGACAGCGAACACCAGTTTGACGGCTGGTTCGCCAGCAGTGACGGTTTTGATGACCAGGTGGCGCGCAAACTGGTTCTCTGCCCCGTGTGCGGGTCACACAAGGTTGCGAAAGCGCTGATGACACCGGGTGTACCAGCCAGAAGCAACCGCAGCACTGAGCCGGTACCGTCATTGCATGCACCGCTTGATCCGAAGGCCCAGGCAATGGTTGAGATGGTGCGCAAGCTGCGAGCGCATGTTGAAGACAACGCAGATTATGTAGGCGACAAATTTGCCGAGGCGGCCCGTCGCATTCATTATGGCGAAGACGAACAGCGCGGTATTTACGGCGAAGCGACCTTCGATGAGGCGCGGGAGCTTCATGAAGAAGGCGTCGAAGTCCTGCCACTGCCCAAGCTGCCGGAAGACGGCAACTGACACAGGCTGAGTCGGATGCGGTTCTGGGTGCCAACTGTGAGGATCGTCTCATACCAAAGGAACTGACTATTGACCCATTTGACCGATTTTTCGCGTTTGCTGGCCAGGCATGCTTCCCGCCGTGGTCTGGTTGACCACAAGGGGAGCATAACGCAGTCCAGCGAGCGCGAAAAACCGGCCTTCGGTGGGCCAAATCCGTCCATCTGGTGCGATGCGGCGCTTGCCCGATACACCGCATCGCCCTGCGCACCGCGCCTGCCAGAGTGAACGGATTTGACTCCATCAAATGAGTCAAAAGTCAGTTCCTTTGGTATCAGATATCGGGTTTCTGCGCCACGATCATATAGTTCACGTCGGTATCGGCTGCCTTGCGCCAGGTGCCGGAGATTGGTGAATACGTCACTCCGACAGTTTCCAGCGCAGGACAGTTGCTAGCCGCCAGCCAGCCGTGCAGTTCGGCTGGTGTGATGAATTTCTCCCACTGATGAGTGCCTTTCGGCAACCAGCCCAGCACGTATTCCGCGCCAAGAATTGCAAGTCCGAAGGCTTTTAGCGTGCGGTTCAAGGTGGCCACAAACATGATGCCGCCGGGGTTGAGCATGGCGGCACATGTTGCAGTGAAAGCAGCCGGATCGTTTACATGCTCGATGACTTCCATGTTCAAGATGACATCGAAACGCGCTCCCTCCAGGGCCAGTTGTTCGGCCGTTGAGGCTCGATAGTTGATGTCCAGACCTTGTTCTGCGGCATGAACCGAGGCTGTCTTGATGTTTTTTTCAGATGGATCGACCGCGGTGATGTCGGCACCGAGACGTGCCATGGGTTCAGACAGCAGGCCGCCGCCGCAGCCAATGTCGAGAAACTTCAACCCGGTAAACGGGGTGCGTTGATGCGGGTTAATGCGCCGTCGGGCTGTCACCTGTTCGCGGATATAGTCGAGGCGAACCGGGTTGAATTTGTGCAGCACTGCAAACTTGCCGTCCGGGTTCCACCATTCGGCGGCCAGTGCCGAAAAGCGTTCCACCTCCGAACTGTTCACGGAAGGTGCAGGGCTTTTTTGTGCTGTTCGCGAAGCGGTCATTGAAATTCCGGCTAGATCAGGATAATTTTCGGTTGCATCAACCAAAAATTATAAACCTGATCGTTTTCAAAGTGCTAGAGCAATTTTATGGGTTTTAACCAACCCAGGTTGCTTTACGGGTCAATAGTCAGTTCCTTTGATACTAGTTGCACAATACGTCAATATTGCACAATGGCGGTGTTTGCGAGTATGAGTTTCACACGTCAGGTGGCGATTACCCACTAACCGATGTTCAATTGGCTGCTGAGCCGGGTTGAGTGCAACCCGGTACGAGCGGTGTTGTTGTGAAAAGGCAGGTAGACCTTGGGCCGGCTGGTACTAAAATTTGGCGGGACGTCCGTTGCCGACATAGAGCGTATCCTCAATGTTGCGCGCCATGTTGCGCGTGAAGTTGCTGCCGGGCATGAAGTTGCGGTGGTTGTGTCGGCAATGTCTGGAACAACCGACCAGCTGGTTGGCTGGGTCAATCAGGCCGCGGCCTGCGGTGGCGCCAACAGTGGTTCCGCAGACATGAAGGAACATGACGCCGTGGTGGCGTCCGGCGAGCAGATTACGGCCGGGCTACTGGCCATCGTATTGCAGTCCATGGGACTGAATGCGCGGTCCTGGGCCGGCTGGCAGGTGCCTATGCTGACAAGTGACACGCACGGTGCCGCGCGTATTCTCGACGTTGATTGCAGCGCCATGATCGCGGCCATGGCAGAGGGCCAGGTTGCCGTCATGGCCGGGTTCCAGGGAATTTCGTCGCAAGGGCGCGTTACCACGCTGGGTCGTGGCGGATCTGACACAAGTGCTGTCGCCCTGGCGGCTGCACTTGGTGCCAAATGTGATATCTATACGGATGTGGACGGGGTTTATACCACGGATCCGCGTATCGAACCCAAGGCGCGCAAGATTGATCGCATCTGTTATGAAGAAATGCTGGAACTGGCGTCGCAAGGCGCCAAGGTATTACAGACCCGATCGGTTGAACTTGCCATGGTGTACAAGGTGCCATTGCAGGTACGATCCAGTTTTGAAAGTCCTGAGTCGGTCAACCAGAACCGTGCGGACGGTACCGGACCCGGAACATTAGTTTGCGATGAGGAGGACATGGTGGAGCAGCAAGTTGTCAGCGGAATTGCCTATTCGCGCGACGAGGCGAAGGTGTCGATACGCCGGGTCAAAGACAAGCCGGGTGTTTCTGCAGCGGTGTTCGGACCGCTTGCCGAAGCCGGTGTCAGTGTCGACATGATTGTCCAGAACGTATCGGCTGACGGAGAAACCGCAAACATCACCTTTACCGTCCCGAACAAGGATGTTGAAAGGGCGATGGCGGTTATTGAGGGTGCGCAACAAGACATCGGTTTTCTCGAGTTGGAGGCTTCAAAGGGCGTTTCCAAGGTGTCAGTGATTGGTATCGGCATGCGCAGTCATGCAGGTGTTGCAGCCGTGATGTTCAAGACACTTGCCGACAAGGGTATAAATATCCAGGCGATCACCACGTCGGAAATCAAGATTTCCGTCTTGATCGATGAAGATTACACCGAACTTGCCGTGCGGGTTTTGCATGAAGCCTACGGTATGGAAGCGGCATGAAGCAGATGTGCCGATGGAGTTGAACTGGCGAAAACAGCTGAAAGGTGAGGCCGCGCGCTGATGGTACTTCAAGTCCAGGGCCCGCGAGTTTTGCTCAGACGCATGCGGGAGGTCATGGCACGGCCGGAAGCAGCGCAGGCAAGACTCGACAAGATCGTTTCGCTCATCGCGTCCAACATGGTGGCCGAGGTATGCTCGATCTATGTCGTGCGCCCGGGCAGTAATGACCTGGAACTGTTTGCTTCCGAAGGTCTCAAATCCAGCGCTGTTCACAAGTCCACGCTTCTGGCCGGTGAAGGTCTGGTGGGCTTTATTGCGCATCAGGCCGAACCGTTGTCTTTGTCAGATGCCCAGGCACACCCGGCCTTCAAATATCTTCCCGAGACCGGGGAGGAAATCTATTCCTCATTTCTCGGCGTGCCGATCATGCGTCATGGCGTGGTGTCGGGGGTTCTGGTCGTACAGAACCAGGTAAAGCGCAGTTATGCCGAGGAGGAAGAAGAAGCCCTTCAGACTGTGGCCATGGTGCTGGCCGAAGTCATAGCCACGCCGGATGTCCAGTCGGAACTGGCAAATGCAGGCAATGGCGCATACCTTATCGGCTTGCACCACCTTCTCGGTGAAGGACTTGTCGATGGTGTCGCGCTTGGCCATGTAGTGCTGCATGAGCCGCGGGTGATTGTGACCCGGTTTATTGCTGAAGATGTCGAGGAAGAACGCGGCAGGCTTGATGTTGCGATAGACCAGCTGCAGGCCCAGGTGGATAAGCTTGCAGACAGACGGCCTGGTCAATTCAGCAGTGATTTTGAAGATGTGCTGGAAACGGTGCGGATGTTTGCGCGCGATCGTGGCTGGTTGGGCAGGTT
>JBDNEZ010000005.1:0-9210 GCA_041690095.1 Anderseniella sp. | reverse complement strand
GACGCGCTGATGAAGCTCGACCTTGCGGCTGGTGTGGATGTTGAGATCAAGCTCTGAATTCTGAGCGAGACGAACGGGAGTCTGAACTATGCGTTCAGGAGTAATTGTACAGAAGCTGGGCATGACCCGGATTTTCACCGATGCAGGTGAACATATTCCGGTGACTGTTTTGAAGCTCGATACTTGTCAGGTTGTTGGCCAGAAGACCGTTGAAAAGAACGGTTACACGGCTCTGCAGCTTGGTGTTGGTACGGCCAAGATTAATCGCTTGACCAAAGCTGATCGTGGTCAGTTTGCGGTTGCGAAGGTTGAACCCAAGCGCAAGGTTGTCGAGTTCCGTGTGAGCCCGGAAAACCTGGTTGCGGTCGGTGAAGAGATCATCGCTGATCACTACTTCGCCGGTCAGTATGTGGATGTGTCGGGAACGTCGGTCGGCAAGGGTTTTGCCGGTGCCATGAAACGGCACAATTTTGGCGGACTGCGAGCCTCACACGGCGTTTCGGTGTCCCATCGTTCGCATGGTTCTACTGGCCAGTGTCAGGACCCGGGCAAGGTGTTCAAAGGCAAGAAAATGGCCGGCCAGATGGGTAACGAGCGTGTAACCGTTCAGAACCTGCAGATCGTCAAGACGGATACTGAGCGTGGCCTGATCATGGTCAAGGGCGCAGTGCCTGGTGCAAAAGGCGGTTGGGTGAGATTGAGTGACGCGGTCAAGAAGCCCCAGTCTGAAAGTGCGATAACACCTGCAGCCCTTCGTTCATCTGCCGCGGCCGCAGCAGCCGCTGCTGCTGAAGCAGAAGCCGCTGCAGCTGCAGAAGCTGCTGCTGAGGCTGAACGGATTGCTGCTGACGATGCTGCAACGCAAGCCAAGGCGATGGAAGCCGCGTCTGCCGAAACAGACGGTGCCGATGGAGGCAGCGAACAATGAAAACAGATGTTCAAACACTGGAAGCCAAGAAGGCTGGGACAGTCGATCTGTCCGACGAGATTTTTGGTCTCGAGCCGCGCGGTGATATTCTGCACCGCATGGTGACCTATCAGTTGGCCAAGCGTCGCGCAGGTACACACAAGACCAAGGGTCGTGCGGAAATCAACCGTACCGGCGCCCGGTTTGGCCGCCAGAAAGGCGGCGGTCGTGCACGTCACGGTTCGCGTCGTGTTGGTATTTTTGTCGGCGGCGGCAAGGCACACGGACCGGTTGTTCGCAGTCATGCGACTAACCTTCCCAAGAAGGTGAGGGCGCTGGCTCTTCGTCACGCGCTGTCGGCCAAGGTCAAGGCCAATGAGCTGATCATTCTGGACAGCTCGGAAGTGAAAACACCAAAGACCAGGGATCTGGCCGGTGCGTTTGCAAAACTCGGTCTGACCAACGTGCTGGTAATCGACGGTGCTGAAGTAAATGCAAACTTCGCCAAGGCCGCCAGTAACCTGATCAATGTCGATGTGTTGCCAGTGCAAGGTATCAACGTTTACGACATCCTGCGCCGGCAGAACCTCGTTCTGACCAAGGCTGCTGTTGAAGCGCTGGAGGCGCGGTTCAAATGAGCATGGAAAAAAACTACGATATTATCCGCGCGCCATCGATCACCGAGAAGGCTACACTCCTGAGTGAAGCAAATCAGGTGGTTTTCAATGTTGCCGGTACCGCTTCCAAGCCTGAAATCAAGAAGGCGGTTGAAGAACTGTTCAATGTCAAGGTAAAGGCAGTGAACACGCTGGTTCGCAAGGGAAAAACCAAGCGTTTCCGCGGCATTCGCGGTCGGCAGAGTGATGTTAAAAAAGCGATTGTCACACTTGAAGATGGCCAGTCCATCGACGTGACGACCGGTCTTTAAAAGTTTAATTTGAGCGATAGAGACGTAAACCATGGCACTGAAAAAGTTCAAGCCCAATACGCCAGGACAACGGCAGCTGGTCATTGTTGACCGCTCCGGTCTATGGAAGGGCAAGCCCGTCAAGACTCTCACCGAGGGTCTTTCCAAAAGCGGTGGCCGCAACAACCATGGCCGTCAGACCTCGTTTTCGCGCGGCGGCGGGCATAAGCGCACCTATCGTATCATCGATTTCAAACGGACACGCGAAGGCACAGCCAGCGTTGAACGGATTGAATATGATCCAAACAGGACGGCTTTTATTGCGCTGTTGAAATATGAAGATGGCACATTGTCATATATTCTGGCTCCTCAGCGGTTGAATGAAGGCGATCAGGTTGTAACCGGCACTGCTGGTGTCGACGTGAAGCCTGGCAACTGCATGCCGCTTGGCAATATGCCGGTCGGCACCATCATTCATAATGTGGAGATGAAGCCGGGCAAGGGTGGTCAGATTGCCCGCTCGGCAGGTGCTTACGCCCAGTTGGTCGGCCGTGACCGTTCGATGGCTCTGTTGCGGTTAAAGTCCGGTGAGACCCGGATGGTGTCGTCGGAATGCCGCGCTACGGTTGGCGCAGTTTCGAACCAGGATCACATGAATACCAATGACGGCAAGGCCGGGCGTTCGCGCTGGCGCGGTCGCCGCCCGGTGGTTCGTGGTGTTGCCATGAACCCGGTTGATCACCCGCACGGTGGTGGCGAAGGCCGCACATCCGGTGGCCGTCACCCGGTTACTCCGTGGGGCAAGCCGACCAAGGGCAAGAAGACACGTACAAATAGATCGTCGGACAAATTCATTGTTCGCTCGCGCCACCAGCGCAAGAAGAAATAAGGGTTAGGTTGAATGGCTCGCTCACTGCATAAAGGCCCGTTCGTAGACGGGTATCTGCTCAAGAAAGCGGAAGCTGCCCGCAGCTCCGGACGTAACCAGGTCATCAAGACGTGGAGCCGTCGCTCGACCATCTTGCCGCAGTTCGTTGGACTGACGTTTGGTGTACACAACGGAAACAAGCACGTTCCAGTGAATGTGTCTGAGGACATGGTTGGTCACAAGCTCGGCGAATTTGCGCCAAGCCGGACCTACTACGGTCACCAGGCCGACAAAAAGTCAAAGAGGTAAGGACAATGGGTAAATCATCCAGAGCACGCGTCCTTCCGGACAATGAAGCGAAGGCTGTAACGCGCAATCTGCGTGTGAGCCCGCGCAAACTAAATGACGTTGCCACGATCATTCGTGGCAAAAAGGTCGAAACCGCACTTGCTGATCTTACCTTTTCGCGCCGTCGTATTGCCGGTGATGTGAAGAAGACGCTGGAATCAGCCATTGCAAACGCGGAAAACAACCATGATCTCGACATTAACGAGCTCATCGTGTCGGAAGCTTATGTTGGAAAGAAAATGGTCATGAAGCGCTTCAAGCCACGGGCGCGTGGACGCGTTGGCAAGATCGAGAAATTCTTCAGCGAAATCACAATTGTGGTTCGCCAGGTCGAGGAGACCGTCTGATGGGTCAGAAAGTCAATCCGATTGGTTTCCGTCTCGGTATCAACCGTACATGGGACAGCCGCTGGTTCGCTGATGGAGCCGAATATCCGAAGCTTCTGCATGAAGATTTCCGTATTCGCGAATATCTGCGTGAAAAGCTGAAGCAGGCTGGTATTTCACGCATCATAATTGAACGCCCGCACAAGAAGTGCCGCGTAACGATTTATTCGGCCCGCCCGGGTGTGGTCATTGGCAAGAAGGGTGCAGATATTGAAAAGCTGCGCCGTGACGTGTCTGCAATGACCGACAGCGAAGTGCACCTCAACATTGTTGAAGTGCGCAAGCCCGAGATTGATGCCAACCTGGTAGCTGACAATATTGCACAGCAGCTGGAACGCCGGATTGCGTTTCGCCGTGCCATGAAACGGGCTGTTCAGTCAGCCATGCGCATGGGTGCTGAAGGTATTCGTATCACCTGTTCGGGTCGTCTTGGCGGTGCAGAAATCGCTCGTACTGAATGGTATCGCGAAGGCCGTGTACCGCTTCATACATTGCGCGCCGACGTGGACTATGGTGTCGCAACCGCACATACCGCTTATGGAACCAACGGCATCAAGGTCTGGATATTCAAGGGCGAAATCCTTGAGCATGACCCGATGGCGCAGGACAAGCGGATTCAGGCAATGCAGGAAGGTGGGGGCCCACGCCCGCGCCGTGACCGCGACGACGCGCGTCGCTAGACCATCGATTAATTGGATTAAGCAGGAAACAGAACAATGCTGCAGCCAAAACGCACAAAGTTCCGCAAGGCGCACAAGGGCCGTATCAGCGGTGTTGCCAAAGGTGGATATGAGTTGAACTTCGGCACTTTCGGCCTGAAGGCTCAGGAGCCGGCTCGTGTTACCGCACGCCAGATCGAAGCTGCGCGTCGTGCCATGACCCGTCACATGAAACGTGCCGGTCGTGTCTGGATCCGTATTTTTCCTGACCTGCCGGTTTCGAAAAAGCCGACCGAAGTCCGCATGGGCAAGGGTAAAGGTTCCGTGGAATACTGGTGCGCGCGGGTTCATCCCGGCCGCATCATGTTTGAAGTTGACGGTGTATCGCGCGAAGTCGCGCAGGAAGCCATGACGCTGGCTGCAGCAAAGCTGCCAATCAAGACGCGTTTTGTTGCGCGCCTTGGTGAGTAATAGCCAGGCGTTAGAGAATTGGATTTGAGGTAAGGCCATGAAAGCCAACGACGTTAAACAGATGACAGATGACCAGCTCAAGGATGAGCTTCTCAAGCTGAAGAAAGAGCAGTTCAACCTGCGCTTCCAGAAGGCTTCAGGTCAGATTGATAATACCGCGCGGGTTCGCCAGGTGCGCCGCGATATTGCCCGCATCAAGACGGCACAGTGTACACGCGCTGTTGCTGCACCAGCGAATTGATTGGAGTTTCGAGCCCATGCCCAAACGTATTCTTCAGGGTGTCGTGGTAAGCGACAAGAACGACAAGACCATTGTGGTTCGTGTCGAACGCCGTTTTACCCACCCGATGATGAAAAAGACTGTGCGCCGTACCAAGAAGTACCATGCGCACGATGAGACCAACACTGCAAAGACCGGTGATATTGTTCGTATTGAAGAATGCCGGCCATTGTCGCGCAACAAGACCTGGTCGCTCGTCGCCGAATAGGTCTGACAACAGAATTTGAACGTGCTGCTGCGCCGCTGGTCAAGAACGACAGGGCGAACGGGCATCAAAAACAACGGATGAAGCCATGATCCAGGTAGAAACAAATCTCGACGTCGCCGACAATTCCGGCGCCCGCCGGGTCCAGTGCATCAAGGTGCTGGGCGGTTCGAAGCGTAGATATGCTCGCGTCGGCGATATCATTGTCGTGTCCATCAAGGATGCCATTCCACGCGGTCGCGTGAAGAAGGGTGCCGTGATGAAGGCTGTAGTTGTCCGCACTGCCAAGGACATCCAGCGCGGTGATGGTTCCGCCATTCGTTTCGATCGTAATGCCGCTGTGTTGATCAACAACCAGGGCGAACCGGTTGGAACTCGTATATTTGGCCCTGTTCCTCGTGAACTGCGTGGCCGCAACCACATGAAGATTATTTCGCTTGCACCGGAGGTGCTGTGATGGCTGTGAAGTTGAAGCTTAAAAAGGGTGACCGCGTGATTGTGGTTGCCGGCAAGGACAAGGGCAAGTCTGGTGACGTGCTCAAGATGTTGCCGAAGGAAAATCGCGCCGTGGTAAGCGGTGTGAATGTTGCGCGTAAACACATGAAGCAGACCGCTGCTCAAGAAGGTGGCATCGTCAACAAGGAACTGTCCATTCACGTGTCCAATCTGGCGCACATTGATCCCAAGGACGGCAAGGCAACTCGTGTCGGGTTCAAGGTTCTCGACGACGGCAAGAAAGTCCGGGTAGCAAAGCGCTCCGGGGAGGTGATCGATGGCTGATGTATATGTACCGCGTCTGCGCAAGCTCTATGACGATGAGATCCGCGCAAAGCTGATTGAACAATTCGGTTATACGAACCCGATGCAGGTGCCCAAGCTCGACAAGATCGTGCTGAACATGGGGGTTGGTGATGCAGTTGGCGACTCAAAGCTGATCAAGGTGGCCGCTGACGATCTGACCAAGATTGCCGGTCAGAAGGTCACTGTCACCAAGGCACGCAAGTCAATCGCGACGTTCAAGCTGCGTGAAGGCATGGACATCGGTGTCAAGGTCACCTTGCGCAAGCAGCAGATGTTTGAATTTCTGGATCGCTACATAAATATCGCGCTGCCGCGCGTTCGTGACTTTCGTGGTCTTTCGGATCAGAGCTTTGATGGTCGTGGCAACTATGCGACTGGCCTGAAAGAACACATCGTGTTCCCGGAAATCGATTACGACAAGATCGATCGCATGTGGGGCCTGGATATCGTAATTTGCACGACAGCAAACAGCAACGATGAAGCTCGTGCGCTGCTGACGGCATTCAACTTCCCGTTCCGCATACGCCAAGGCCAACAGGCCGCGGCGTAAACGGAGCGAAGAACAAGGAAACGGAAGAACTCATGGCAAAGAAAAGTGCAATTGAGAAAAACAACCGCCGCAAGCGCCTGGTGAAGCAGTACGCTGGCAAACGCGCGCATCTGCGGGCAATTGCCAACGACAAGTCGCTTCCGATGGAAGATCGGTTTGCGGCCCGGCTGAAACTGGCTGAACTGCCTCGCAACTCCGCCGCTGTTCGCGTGCGCAACCGTTGCGAAATTTCCGGTCGTCCGCGCGGTTATTATCGCAAGATGGCTATGTCTCGAATTGCACTGCGTGATCTGGCCAACCAGGGATTGATCCCCGGTGTGGTCAAGTCGAGCTGGTAACGGCGCGCCAAGGTTCTAAAGGAAAGAGCAAAAAATGAACGTCACGGATCCTATCGGCGATATGTTGACCCGTATCCGCAATGCGCAGCAGCGTGGCAAGTCCAAAGTGGCAAGCCCCTCATCGCGTCTGCGTGAGCGTGTCCTCGAAGTATTGCAGTCTGAGGGCTATATTCGCGGTTTTGCCGTCACTGAGCGTCCAACAGGTCAGGCCGAACTCGAAGTCGAACTGAAGTATTTTGACGGTGAGCCGGGCATTCGCGAAATCAAGCGTGTGTCCAAACCGGGCCGGCGTGTGTATGCATCTGTTGGCGAATTGCCGACGATCTACAACGGCCTTGGTGTGGCGATCATGTCAACGTCAAAGGGTGTCATGTCCGACAGCCAGGCGCGCGAGAATAATGTTGGTGGCGAGGTCCTCTGCACAGTCTTTTAAGGCTGCAGACGATACAAGCTGTTTGTTGTTGTTGCTGTCGATGTCCATCCTGGGGCAGGTGACAGTGTATTAAGGATCGGAGGCAAGGAAGCCCATGTCTCGTATTGGAAAAAAACCGGTACCGGTGCCAAGCGGTGTAAGTGTTACCATTGATGGCCGGACCGTTAAGGTCAAAGGCTCCAGGGGTGAAATGCAGGCTCGGATGGTTGACCTGGTCAATGTAAAGCATGAAAACGACGAGATCGTTGTTTCGCCTGTTGACCAGTCAAAGCCAGCTCGCTCGGCATGGGGCCTGTCTCGTACATTGATCGCCAACCTGATTTCGGGTGTGACTGACGGGTTCACAAAGAAGCTCGAGATCAACGGTGTTGGTTATCGTGCTGCCCTTCAGGGGCAGGGGCTGCAGCTTAACCTTGGCTACAGCCATGATGTGGTTTACGCAATCCCGCAGGGGATCGACATCAAGGTGCCGAAGCCGACTGAAATCGTTGTGTCGGGTATCGACAAGCAACGTGTCGGTCAGGTTGCGGCTGAAATTCGGGCATGGCGTCCGCCGGAGCCGTACAAGGGCAAAGGCGTAAAGTACGCTGATGAGACGATCTTCCGCAAGGAAGGCAAGAAGAAGTAACGGTTGAGCTGAAGGGCTTTAAGACAATGTCTGCAAAAATGACAATTAGTGAACGCCGCAAGCAGCGCGTCCGCAGAGAACTGAAGGCCAACAACAATGGCCGTCCGCGTCTTTCTGTGAACCGTTCACACAAAAATATCTCGGTGCAGGTTATCGATGATGTCAAGGGTGTGACGCTGGCTGCTGCCTCGTCGCTTGAAAAAGACCTGCGCGGTTCGCTGAAGACCGGTGCCGACACAACTGCTGCTGCCGCTGTTGGCAAGCTGGTTGCCGAGCGCGCCAAGAAGGCAGGCGTTGATACGGTCGTATTCGATCGAGGTGGTTATCTTTATCATGGCCGGGTCAAGATCCTGGCCGACGCAGCCCGCGAAGCCGGACTGAAGTTCTAACAATTTTGACTGAGAAGCAGGTATAAGCACATGGCTAGAGAACGCGAACGCCGGGATCGGGATCAGGACAGTGAGTTTATTGACAAACTCGTCCACATCAACCGTGTCGCCAAGGTTGTCAAGGGTGGCCGCAGGTTCGGTTTTGCCGCTCTCGTTATCGTAGGCGACCAAAAGGGCCGCGTTGGCTTTGGTCACGGCAAGGCACGCGAGGTGCCTGAAGCAATCCGCAAGGCAACCGAAAGTGCGAAACGCGAAATGATCCGCGTACCTCTGCGCGAAGGTCGCACCCTGCATCACGATGTTGCCGGTCGCCATGGCGCTGGCCGTGTTGTGCTTCGCTCTGCACCAGCCGGTACCGGCATTATTGCCGGTGGCCCAATGCGCGCTGTGTTCGAAAGTGTTGGAATGCAGGATGTGGTTGCAAAATCCATCGGCACGTCAAACCCATACAACATGGTTCGTGCGACATTTGATGCACTCAAGCATGAGACCAGCCCACGTTCGGTGGCTGCCCGTCGCGGCAAGAAGGTGTCAGACATTATTTCCCGCCGTAAGGATGGCGAGATTTCAGCAGATTGATCAGGCGTAGCTGCGCCGGTACTACAATGGTTGATTGAGGATTATCATGGCCAACGATAAAAAGACTGTCACTGTCCAGCAGATTGGATCGCCGCTTCGCCGTCCGGGTGATCAGCGGGCCACTCTTATTGGCCTGGGTCTCAATAAAATGAACCGCCAGCGGACACTGGAAGACACTCCTGCAGTTCGCGGCATGATTGCCAAGGTTGCACACCTTGTTCGTGTTGTGGACGGTCAGTAGACATATTTCGCTCGTGCGATCAAACAGAGACAAGAGAAGCAAAGACAATGAAGCTCAACGAAATTTCAGACAATCCGGGTGCCCGCAAGGCGCGCACACGTGTTGGCCGTGGTATTGGCTCCGGCAAGGGTAAGACCGCTGGTCGTGGCCACAAAGGTCATGGTGCGCGTTCCGGTGGACCCAAGTTCGGCTTTGAAGGCGGTCAGATGCCGATCTATCG
>JBDNEZ010000004.1:0-2628 GCA_041690095.1 Anderseniella sp. | reverse complement strand
GCATCTTGATGCTGGGTGTAAATCAAGTTGTCATGCAAACCCTTGCAATGGTGGTGATTGCCTCCATGGTCGGAGCTCAGGGGCTCGGCCACAAATTGCTGTTCTCGCTGCAGCAATTGCGCCTTGGCGCAGCAGTCGAACAGGGCCTGGCCATTGTGCTGATGGCTGTGGTGCTCGACCGTATGACGCAAGCCTACGCAAATCGCGCGCCCGGCCAACTGGCATCGCGCGAGACAGGCTGGAGAGCCAAAAAACACCTGTGGCTGTTCCTGGGCATCGCGATTGGCGCCTATCTGCTGGCACAGTTTCTGCCACTGGTGGAGAAATATCCCAAATCCTACACATTCACCCTCGGGCGCAGTATTGATTTCGCGCTGCGCGCGTTCTCCAAACATGCATATGACTATATAAGCCCGGTACGCGATTTCATCACGATTTACATGCTGATTCCGTTCCGTGACTTTTTCCTGTGGCTGCCCTGGAGCACCGTTATCGGCGTTGTGGGTCTTGCAGCCTACCGGCTCGGTGGCATCCGCACGACCTTGCTGACCACCGGCCTGATCAGCAGTGTTATTCTGATCACAGGCAACTGGGAACAAGGTGTGCTGACGCTTTATCTCGTGACCTCAGCCGTCATTCTATGCGTGCTCATTGGTGTACCGATCGGCATCTGGGCGGCACGGTCGGACCGCGCCGCGCGCGCCATCATGGCAACGTGTGATACGTTGCAGACGTTCCCATCTTTCATCTATCTGATACCGGTCATCATGCTGTTGAAGGTTGGGGATCTGTCGAATGTCATCGCCATCCTGGCCTATGCCACCGTGCCGGCAGTCCGATACACGTATCTGGGGATCAAGCGTATTTCTGATGTGACCATCGAGGCCGCCATTGCCAATGGAACCACCCCATTGCAGCGCCTGTGGAAAGTGGAACTGCCAATAGCGCTGCCCGAGATAATGCTCGGCATCAACCAGACCATCATGATGGCGCTGGCCATGACCGCCATCACGGCGCTGATCGGATCGTCTGATCTGGGTCAGGAAATTTACCGTGCCCTGCCTACCGCTGATTCCGGTCGCGGTATCATTGCAGGTCTCGGCATCGCCGTCATCGGCATCGTCGCCGACAGGCTTATTCAGGCCTGGGCCGCAGAACGTAAAAAACAGTTGGGCATAAACTAAGGAGATCCAGGTCAATGTCAAAAAGAGTAGCCGTTATTGGTGCCGGTCCATCGGGCCTGGCACAGCTGCGCGCCTTCCAGTCAGCCGCAAAGGCAGGCGCTGAAATTCCGGAGATCGTCTGTTTCGAAAAGCAGGATAACTGGGGCGGACTGTGGAACTATACCTGGCGTACCGGACTGGATGAATATGGCGAACCGGTACACTGTTCGATGTATCGCTACCTGTGGTCGAACGGTCCCAAGGAAGGTCTGGAATTTGCCGACTATTCCTTCGAGGAACATTTCGGCAAACAGATCGCTTCATACCCGCCACGCGCGGTGCTGTTTGATTATATCCAGGGCCGGGTGGAAAAAGCGGACGTGCGCAAGTGGATCAGGTTCCGCACGCCTGTTCGTCATGTGGAATGGGACGCCGCAACAAACAAATTCAACGTCAGGTCGCACGACCTCGAAAGCGACAAGGTCACCACTGAGGCGTTCGACAATGTAGTCTGTTGCAGCGGCCATTTTTCGACACCAAACGTGCCTGAATTCGACGGCCTTGACCGCTTCAATGGCCGGGTGCTGCACGCGCATGACTTCCGCGATGCAGTGGAATTTAAAGACAAGGACATTCTCATCATCGGCACATCCTATTCTGCCGAAGATATCGGATCCCAGTGCTGGAAGTACGGTGCCAAATCCATCACCGTCAGCCATCGCACCGCCGCCATGGGTTACAACTGGCCAGACAACTGGTCCGAGGTGCCCTTGCTGACCAAGGTCGAAGGCAATACATGCACATTCAAGGACGGAACGACAAAAGACGTCGATGCCATTATCCTGTGCACCGGCTACCGGCATCATTTCCCGTTCATGGCAGAAGACCTGAAACTGCATACTGCCAACCGGCTGGCTACGGCTGATCTTTATAAAGGCGTTGCCTTCATCCACAATCCCGCATTGTTCTATATCGGCATGCAGGATCAGTGGTTCACTTTCAACATGTTTGATGCGCAGGCCTGGTGGGCGCGCGACGCCATTATGGGACGCATCGCCCCGCCCGACAAAGCCGCCATGCAGGCAGATGTCGACGAGCGTGTTGCACGCGAAGATGCCAATGAGGATGATTATGCCTGCATTCGTTATCAGGGCGATTATGTCAAGGAACTGATCGCGGAAACCGACTATCCCAGCTTCGACGTCGATGGTGCCAATGAAGCCTTCTTCCAATGGAAGAAGCACAAGAAAAACAACATCATGACGTTCCGCGACAACAGCTACAAATCGGTGATCACCGGCACCATGGCGCCGGCACATCACACACCGTGGAAAGACGCACTCGACGATACACTTGAGGTTTACCTGCAAAACTAGAGCGTGTTGCGCTCAATAGGATTCAATTTGATGGTGTTAAATCCGTTCATTCGGCTAGAGCAACATGGGTTCAATTGAACCCATGTTGC
>JBDNEZ010000003.1:0-6717 GCA_041690095.1 Anderseniella sp. | reverse complement strand
CTGCATGATGTTTGGTTGAATCGACCAAAAATCATAAACCTGATCGTTTCCAAAGCGTTAGAGCAACATGGGTTCAATTGAACCCATATTGCTCTTGGTCACAGAATCAGAAAGGCGCACAGACGTGAAGTGATGCTCCGGTTTGGCCAATATCCAACAAATAGTTATCCACCAATATGGCCGGGCTTTAGTGGGACAAATTTGCCCAACTGGTGCCGTGCAGTGCTTGGAAGACTGAACAGGTTTGACCGATCAAATGGATCGACAAATCCTTTTTTGGGTATTGATTGCTCGAAAAACCGCTCACAGTGACTGTTTTCATGAGATTGATCAAAAACCACCATTAATCCGACATACAATCACCCGCTTTTATGAGCGTGCTTAAGCAGGTGTTAAGCTGGCTGTGCAATGATCATTTAGATGAGTAAAAACAACGCCTAATAGCAGCCTTATTCTTGTGGTCTCTGATGAATTCGGTTACAAAGGCTTACGAGATTTCGCTCTGAAGCGCAATCTAGGGGATGCGGGTTCTCCCGTGTTATGGTGGTTATGCAGTGCAGGGTTCCTTGGACCACGCTCTTCGGAAGTGTGGTTTCTCAGGCCAAGCGTAGGGCTTTGACCGGTTGTTTTGCAGCCACGGTCGCCTTTGGTGTTTCGGTCGCAACATGTGCTGTCGCGTCCGCCGAAGACCGTACGCTTTCAATGTATTTCACGCATACCAAGGAAACGCTGACCGTTACCTACAAGAGGAATGGTCAGTACGACCAGGCGGCGCTCAAGAAAATCAACTGGTTCCTGCGCGACTGGCGCCGCAATGAACCAACCAAGATGTCGTTGGAAACAATTGACCTCCTTTGGGAACTGCATGCCGATCTGGGTTCGAAAAAGCCGGTTCACATTGTTTCGGGTTATCGTTCGCCTCGCACCAATGCCATGCTGAAGCGGATAGGCCGCAAGGTTGCCCGCACATCGCAGCACATGGTCGGCCGGGCGATTGATTTCTATTTCCCCGACGTGCCTGTCGAAAAGATCATGGGATCTGCATTTCTCCGCAAGGTCGGCGGGGTGGGCTATTACCCGCGCTCCGGTAAATACGGTTTCGTGCATATTGACAACGGCAGCGTCCGGCACTGGCCGCGCATGAGCGCAAGTCGTCAGGCAGCGATGTCCCGCAAATACAATAAAACCGTAGCTGCGCGCAAAGGCCGGTCGAACAACGTCCAGTATGCCGCCTACCAACCGACGCCCACACAGAACCAGGCTCGCAAGGACCCCAAAGGTCCGGTCAGCTTGATGCCGGCCAGCATGGCTGAAGCGGTTATCGCAGCCGTTGCCACGACACCGGCGCCAGTTGCAATTGCAGCGTCTTTGCGTGATGTTGCACCAAAACCGCGCCCAAGGCCGATTGAGGTCCTGATGCTCGCGGCAGCCAACATGCAGATTGAACCTGCGTCTGCGCCAATCGAACGTCAGAATTTCTCGGAAGCCGCCATGTCGCCGGTACGTAGCAGCCTTGGCCCCGTGACTATAGCTTCATTGGCGTCTGAGGAATTAGCCTATGTTGATGTGAACGCCGTCAATTCAACTGCCAAGGGCAGCCTTCACACGACAGGGACAACAGTTCAGGGAACCGGTATTCGTGCGCTCAATGTCAGCTACGCCAATACGTCCAGTCTGAGCGACCTGTTCACCAGCACTGATGCCATTGCGCGTCGCGACGGTGCTCCGCAGCCCTTCATCAATGACGACGAACGTGCAATTCATCCTCTCAGCCGTGAGGACAAATCAGCATTGGCGCGGTTGATTGAAGCGTTCATGCCAGGCTCGGAAGAAACCGTAGAACCTGTGGCTGCAAACAACGGTGTCAACCGTTCCGGCAAGGCCGACAGTCAGGTTGTCAACCGCTCCGGCAAGGGCAACTTTACACCTGAAGCCGTTGGCACACAGAAAATTTGGCAGCAGAGCGAAGTTCAAAATTCAAAAATTCTGAAGTTTGTGGAAGCTCCCCTTAGTTTCGGAAACTGATAAAGCCTGTAGCAACATGGGTTCAGTTGAACCCTAAACCTGATCTAGAGCGTCGGGTGACAAGTGTGAATTTTTGAGGATTCCGTTTCCTCGTCTTTCCCGCGAAAGCGGGAATCCATCCATCAGCGGGCACATTTTCGGTGCTGGCAATGGATCCCCGTTTTCACGAGGATGACGATGGTGGCGCAGGTGATGTTATGTGAGAAAGCTGCCGAGTACTTTGCAGATTAAACGCCCGCTATTCTAATGCGCTCGATCAGAACTGGCACCGGTCACGCGCACACGCTGCAAAAATCTCGATCAACTTGCGATCGCACTTTCCGTCCACAGGTCCGTCATAACGGGCAATGGCAGCCAGACGCTGCTGCCAATCCCTTGTCAGCTCGGCGTCGGCAATTAAGCAGGTTTTCTCCCATTGCCGCTGTGCCGCCCGGACTTTCCCGCCATAGTACAACACATCTCCGAAACTGTGCTGAACTTCCAGGTCATCCGGCAGCAGTCTCATCGCTGTCTGAATGTCTGTTTCAGCCTGGGCAAACTTGCCGCGCCGCAGATATATAGGCGCGTTGCTTGTAGATGTTGCCATAGCCGGGATCGATGCGTACCGCGGTCACATAATCCTTGAGTGCAGCTTCGTCATCACCGGAAAAAGCATATGCCACCCCCCGCATGACATGCGCTTCAACCGTGGGGTTGAGTTCAATTGTCTTGTCGAGATCGCTGATGGCCAGATGGTGTTCGTTTTGTACCTGGTACAGGTAAGCCCGCAGCAGAAACGCCACCCAGGATTTCGGATCATATTTCAGTGCCTTGGTGTATTCAGCCAGAGCAGCTTCATAATCGCCATTTTCCAGGTGGAAATTGCCCCTCAGCATGTGTTCTGCCGAAGCTCTCAGATCATCTGCGTGTGATGCTTTTGGTTCCGTGGAGTTGGTAACCGCAATCTCGATCAGCGAGGCCGCCGTTTTGGCTCCACCAGCCTGATGATCTGCAGCCCGACTTACCCAGCCAACTTGCATACTCGCGAAAACGACGACCATGCCAAGCGCTGCTGGAATCATTGGTTTGCAACCTCAATTACTGAACGGCAGTGGGAAACCCCATGGCAATACGAGTTGTTGTGACCCCATACCTGCCGGGATCAATCATTCCGCAGCAGCTGCATCGTCTTGTCCGCTGCCATCTGCGGCAATCATGCCAAGTGCACTCAGATAAAGGTCAAGAATTGCCTCTTCCTCCTGGCGCTCCGCGCTGTCCTTCTTGCGAAGGCTGACGACCTTGCGCATGATCTTGGTGTCGAAACCGTTGGCTTTGGCTTCACCATAGACTTCCTTGATGTCAGCGGCGATTGCCTTCTTTTCTTCTTCAAGCCGCTCTATGCGTTCGATCAGGCTCCGGAGTTGGCCTTGCGCAAAACTTGTTTTAGTATCCATGGCTTAGGTCCGTTCAATCTGCTTCATGCGCTCGTGTGTTTGCTCTAGTTCAGGTTTATGGATTCAATTGAATCCATGTTGCTCTAGGTCATGACCTAATGGCCGGGATGCGACTTGGTCAATGCCGCTGTCTGTTCCGGCGTGGCTTCAGTCTGGTACCGGGCTTTCCACTGGGCATACGGCATCCCATAGACATGCTCGCGAGCAGCTTCCTTGTCCAGTGCAATCCCGGATTCATCCGCAGCATCTTTGAGCCAGTTGGACAGACAGTTGCGACAAAACCCGCCCAGGTTCATCAGGTCAATGTTCTGCACATCGGTGCGTTCGCGCAAATGTGCAACAAGACGCCGAAACGCAGCGGCTTCCAGTTCGGTTTGGGTCGTTTGATCCATTGTCATCTGTCTCCTGCAAGTTTGTTATGCACCAGGGTCTTGATCTGGTCATCCGCAATCATCCTGTCAATGACGCCTGCCAGCCGTTCAATCCATTGTGAAACGCCCTCATCATCCGAAATCAGGTCCTGACGGATTTCCAGCAAAGTATGCGGCAGGTCTCGTTGGACCGAATGCGTGTTCATGGTATCGCCGGCAAGCCCGCCGGCATAAGGTTCGTTGTCACCCACCACTATGTTGGGATCAGCAGACAACGCCTGAATGAAAAGATCAGAACACCGTCTGTCATCTTCCCATAACAGCCCGGCATGCCAGGGACGGGCAACCCCTTTCCACGCAGGCGTGAAACTGTGCACCGAAATCAGCACAGGCGGAAACCCTGCCGCAATCGCAGCATCGATCTCTGCTTCAATGGCGCGATGATAGGGCCGGTGGAAATGCGCCAATCTGAAGTTGCGCTCCGCGTCATCAATGTCGCGATTCCCCGGCACCACTGCTCCGTCGGACAACTGCATGATCAGCGTCGGATCCGCCACATCCCGGTTAGGGTCAATCAGCAGTCTGGAAAAGCATGACAACACCGCCGGGACACCCAGTCTTTCCGACAGGCCGTTCACAACAGCTTCCACTCCGATATCATAGGCAATGTGGCGTTCATACTCCGACGCCGGCAATCCCAGCGAGCCATATACCGCCGGCAGCGCGCTTCTGGCATGATCACACACCAGCACAATTCCGCGCGAGCGGTCGCCCGGCAGCACATAATGGCTTTCAAATCCAAGAATATCTTCGGTACTGTGGGAACCGCTATCAGAGACGGCAGGGACAACATTCATGATGCGCTGGACTATAGATCATTTCCCGCCTGAATCGAATGGTTATACCAGATCTCAGTGACAGCGACCCATTTGACCGCGTCAAATATTTCGACATCCGCGGGAAAAGACCTGCAATACGCATCAAGCTTGTCCGCGATGTTTGAAGCGTGCTTGACCGGATCAGGGAACACGTTGATAACATGTACTACGGCGTTATGGTATCAGGTCATTGAACCGCCATTTTTGGGATGGCATTTTGGGGTTGGCCAAACCGGGGTTTCGCCGTCACACTATACCCGGTGTCAATCAGGGTGCGCGCGCACTGTTGATACCCGGATCAGGTTCGAATAGGGACGGATGACGCATCTGCATGTACATCCGTTTCAGTGGGAAAGACTGCATATGAAGCGTTCACTTGTTCTTGCCTTGGCTGTTGTGGCTCCGGCATTGTTGTTACATCCGGCACCGGCACACGCAGATCTCAAACTTTGCAATTTGACACCAAGCCGCGTTGGCGTGGCCCTTGGCTACAAGGATCAGCAAGGTTGGGCTTCTGAAGGATGGTGGAACATAGCCGCCAATGCTTGCGAAACGCTGCTGAAGGGCCCCTTGATTGCCCGCTGGTATTACATTTATGCAGTTGATTATGATAATGGCGGCTCCTGGGGCGGCAGTGCCCAGATGTGCAGTCGTGATAAACTCTTCACAATCCGCGATTTAAAAAGCTGCCAGGAACGCGGTTACAAGCAGACCGGTTTTTTTGAAGTCGACACTGGCGAAAACACCGATTGGACCATCCGGCTTGAAGGCGCAAAGACCCAGCCGGCTCCTGCTGCAACCCAATAGGGCTTGGCCGGACACCAGGCACAACAAGGTGGTGAGGACGTGAGACGGCAAAGACAAGCG
The DNA here is from genome assembly GCA_041690095.1 of Anderseniella sp. Taxonomy (GTDB): domain Bacteria; phylum Pseudomonadota; class Alphaproteobacteria; order Rhizobiales; family Aestuariivirgaceae; genus Anderseniella. Next base: position 1,143 of record JBDNEZ010000003.1, on the reverse strand, counting down.
AAGATTATCGCGACACTGGGGCCGGCGTCGGAAACCGAGGAAATGATCGAGAAGCTGTTTCTCGCAGGTGTGGATGTGTTCCGCATCAACATGAGCCATTCCGATCATCCAAATCTGAAATCCCGCTACGACATCATCCGCCGAATTGAGAAAAAACATTCGCGCCCCATTGCAGTTCTTGTTGATCTGCAAGGCCCCAAGCTGCGCATCGGCACTTTTTCTACGGATGAAGTGACCATCACTGCCGGTGAGAAATTCAGCCTCGACATGGATGAAACACCAGGCGATGAGCATCGCGTTCACCTGCCCCATCCCGAAATCTTCCAGGCGGTCAAACCCGGTGAAAATCTGCTGCTCAATGATGGCCGGGTCCGGCTTGAAGTGACCTCGGCCAATGACCGGACCATTGAGACCCGCGTTATCTTCGGCGGTGTTCTGTCGGCTCGCAAAGGTGTCAACCTGCCGGACACGATTATCCCGCTCACCCCGCTAACGAAAAAAGATCTTGCTGATCTTGATTATGCGCTGACACTGGATATCGATTGGGTTGCGTTGTCATTCGTGCAACTGCCATCCGACGTCGCCGAAGCCCGCGCCATCATCGGCGACAAGGCCGGCATCATGGTCAAGGTGGAAAAGCCATCCGCACTCAATTACCTGGACGAAATCATTGAACAGGCAGATGCCATCATGGTGGCGCGCGGCGACCTTGGCGTGGAACTGCCGCTGGAGTCCGTGCCGGGATGGCAGAAGCGCATGGTACGCGCGTGCCGGCGTGCCGGCAAACCGGTTGTCGTGGCAACCCAGATGCTGGAAAGCATGATCCAGGAACCGGTGCCGACGCGGGCCGAAGTATCAGATGTTGCCACCGCACTGTTCGAAGGCGCTGATGCCATCATGCTGTCGGCCGAATCAGCGGCCGGTCACTGGCCGGAAGAAGCCGTCGCCACGATGGACCGGATTGCACAGTCCATCGAACGCGACCCGCTTTATGGCAATATCATCAAGAATGCCCGTACCGAACCCCAGAAGACAAGTGCCGACGCGATTGCCAATGCCGCGCGCACAGTGGCCGAAACACTCGCTGTGTCAGCCATCGTCTGTTACACCGGCTCAGGCTCAACCGGCCTGCGCGTCGCGCGT
>JBDNEZ010000002.1:0-10865 GCA_041690095.1 Anderseniella sp. | reverse complement strand
GAGCGTGTGCGAGGCTGACTAGGCCAATGAGCGAACCCCTGACCACACAAGACAGCGAGACTGTCGAAAAGATCTTTGAAAGCGGACCTGAGGTCATCAAACGGTTCGCCAAGACACTGCCGGGCAGACCGGGCGTTTACAGGATGTATAATCACAAAGGCGATGTTCTTTATGTGGGCAAGGCGCGCAATCTGAAGAACCGCGTCTCGAACTATACCCGCCTGGGCGGCCATACCAATCGCATTGCCGCAATGATCGCCAACACATGCTCCATGGAATTTGTGACCACCAAGACAGAGCCAGAAGCCCTGTTGCTGGAAGCAAACCTGATCAAGCGGTTGAAACCGCGCTACAATGTCATCCTTCGTGATGACAAGTCGTTTCCGTTTATCCTGATTGCCAAGGATCACGAGATCGCGCAGATTACCAAGCATCGCGGCGCGCGTAATCGAAAAGGCAACTATTATGGTCCGTTTGCTTCGGCTGGATCGGTCAATACCACCGTCAACCTGTTGCAGAAGGCGTTTTTGCTGCGCTCGTGTTCTGACAGCTATTATGAAAACCGCACACGGCCCTGCCTGCTGTTTCAGATCAAGCGTTGTGCTGCCCCGTGTACAGGCGAAATTTCGAAACAAGGCTATGACGAGTTGGTGAGGCAGGCGGAAGACTTTCTGTCAGGCAAGTCCAATGCTGTCAAAACGGCCCTTGCAACACAGATGGAGGCGGCATCGGAAGAGCTTGACTTTGAGCGCGCTGCCGTCTGCCGCGACAGGATTTCCGCGCTCAGCCATGTGACCGCTTCGCAAGGCATCAATCCGCAGGGCGTGGCGGAAGCCGATGTGTTCGGTCTGGCACAGGAAGGCGGGCACACTTGCGTTCAGGTGTTTTTCATCAGGGCGGGACAAAATTGGGGCACACGCGCCTATTTTCCACGCGCCGACAAATCGGTTGAACCGGCTGATGTTCTGGCTGCTTTCATTGCCCAGTTTTATGACGACAAACCTGTGCCGCGCCAGATATTGTTATCCTCAGACGTCTCCGAACATGACCTGTTGAGCTCCGCGCTTTCAACCAGAGCTGGCCGCAAGGTTGACCTCCTGGTACCGCTGCGCGGTGAAAAACGCGAACTGGTGCAACATGCCGTAACCAATGCCCGCGAGGCGCTGGGTCGTAAACTGGCGGACACGTCGTCTCAGAAAAAGTTGCTGGAAGGTGTGAAAACCGTTTTCGGGTTGCCGCGGGTGCCGCGTCGCATCGAGGTATATGACAATTCGCATATTCAGGGTACGAATGCGGTCGGCGGGATGATTGTGGCCGGACCGGAAGGCCTGGCGAAAGCGCATTATCGCAAGTTCAATATCAAGGCCGAACAGGATACCGGTGGCGATGATTTTGCTATGATGAAAGAGGTGCTGACACGACGATTTTCGCGATTGCTGAAAGAGCAGGGTGATCGCCCGGTCGATGATACAGCGGATTCGCAAACAGAGGATGCAACTCCCGACGATACAAGCGTTGGTATATGGCCGGATCTGTTGTTGATTGATGGCGGCAAAGGTCAACTTTCTGCGGTGCAGAATGTCTTGCAGGATCTGGGCATTGATGATGTACCCGTAGCGGGTATTTCGAAGGGACCGGATCGCAATGCCGGTCGCGAGCAGTTTCATGTGTCGGGCAAGGCAGCTTTCATGCTCGAACAACGTGACCCGGTGTTGTATTATGTGCAAAGGTTGCGTGACGAAGCACACAGATTTGCCATCGGCACCCACCGGGCCAAGCGAGCCAAGGCGGCGCTTGCCAATCCTCTTGATGAGATTGGCGGCATCGGACCCGGGCGCAAGAAAGCGTTGTTGCGTGCGTTTGGGTCGGCGCGAGCGGTATCGGGAGCGTCGGTGGCGGATCTGGAGCAGGTTGAAGGAATCAGCAAAAGTCTGGCAACTGCCGTATATGGCTATTTCCACGAGGGTGAAACTTGACCGCTGGCGCTGAAAAGATCAGGCATCCAAACCGGCGCGGTAACGTGGCTACCTGGTTGCCGAATATACTGACCTATCTGCGCATAGCCGCGGTGCCGGTTGTCGTGGGCTTGTTGATCTATGGTGGCGATACCAACCACTGGGTTGCGGTGGTGATATTCATCCTCGCTGCAATTACCGATTTTCTCGACGGGTATCTGGCGCGCATCTGGCAGCAGCAATCATCGCTTGGCCGGATGCTGGACCCGATCGCCGACAAACTGCTGATCGCGTCCGTTCTGCTGGTGGTTACCTACACCGGTGAAATTAATGGCGTGCATATCTGGGCGGCGATCATTATTCTATGCCGTGAAATACTGGTGTCGGGCTTGCGTGAGTTCCTGGCTGAAGTGCGGGTGTCTGTTCCGGTGACGCAAATGGCCAAATGGAAAACCACCTTTCAGATGATTGCTATCGGATTTCTTATTGTCGGGCCTGCTGGTGACAAGGTTTTTCTCCACACCTCCACGATCGGGCTGACGTTTTTATGGATTGCGGCCATCGCAACACTTTACACCGGCTATGATTATTTTCGGGCAGGTGTGAAGCATGTCATGAAAGAAGACGAATGAAGGTGCTGTATTTTGCATGGGTGCGCCAGCGCACCGGCACGGACGAAGAGATGATTGAGGTGCCTGCGGGTGTCGACACGGTGGCTGATCTTGCCGCACATCTGGCGACCCGGGATGAAGGCTATGCTGCTGCCTTTGCCGATATGCGGGTTATCCGCGCAGCGCTGGACCGGGAGCATGTGGCACTGGATCATCCTCTTGGCAAGGCTCGCGAAATTGCATTCTTTCCGCCGGTTACAGGCGGATAATGTCGTGGTGAGACTGTACAATTCTCGCCACGGTCTTGGGTTAGTTCATTTGTTATAATATCAACCTGGGCAGGCTCGATCGGCATCTGCTTATTTTTTAAAGAGGAAACGTCAGTGCACAATCGCGTGGCAAGGAATGTTGCCAGTCGTTTTGACGAGGAAATCCGGTTCTTCAAGAGCTGGATCGACAAGCCCAAGGCCATGGGGGCAGTGTTGCCGACAAGCAACGTGACCGCAAAACGCATGGCAAGCCTGATCAACCCCGCATCGGACGATCCGGTTCTGGAACTTGGTCCTGGCACGGGTGTTATTACCAAAGCGATACTGGCGCGTGGCGTCAGGCCGGCGAAGTTGTTCTCTGTCGAGTATACCGACGTGTTCATTCCACAGTTGAAAATGGACTTTCCCGAGGTGAACATAATCCACGGGAATGCCTTTCAACTGAATGATGTGCTGGGGGACATGGGTGATGGCAGGTTCGACACGATCGTGTCGGCAATTCCGTTGCTGAATTTTCCGGTCGCACAACGGGTTGCACTACTGAACATGCTGTTTGACCGGCTCAATCCCGGCCGTCCGATTGTGCAGATTTCCTATGGTCCGGTTTCACCGATCCCGCCTGACTGGAATACCTATTCCGTCGAACCGTTTGACTGGATGGTGCGCAACATACCGCCAGCCCGGCTGTGGGTGTTCCGCAGGATACTTGCGGTATAGAACCTGATCGCTTCCAAAGTGTTAGAGCAACTTTAGGGTTCAATTGAACCCTAAAGTTGCTCTAGTGATTGTCCGCTTCGGCAAACCTGCCGCCGGTCAACAGATGTTCGGCCAGTGTTTCATCGCGTCCGTAGACATCGCGCCGGAAGTTGGCCGAGCCGTCCTTGTTCACCCATGCGGTAATATAGGTGATATAGACCGGCACCTTGTTCTTCAGCTTGACGATTCGCCGCTTGCCGGATGCGATCTGGTCGTTGATCTTGTCAAGTGTCCACCCCTGACTTCCCAGCAGGACTTCTGCCAGCTGCCCGGGGTTCTGCACCCTCATGCAGCCATGTGAAAACACCCGCAAGTCCTTTTCGAACAGGTTTTTTGACGGCGTGTCGTGAATGTACACACTGTACTTGTTCGGAAACATGAACTTGATCCGGCCAAGTGCGTTCTTCTCGCCGGTGTCCTGGCGCAGCCGGTACGGCATGCGACTCATGCCGACCCAGTTGACCGAATAGGGATTGACCTCCGCGCCTGATTTGTCGAGCACACGAATGGACTGGCGTTGCAGATAGCCGGGATCGCCTTTCAGTTTTGGCAGATACTCCTTGTTGGCGATTGATGACGGCACATTCCAGTAAGGGTTAATGACGAGGTAACTCATGTCCTCAGTGAAAACCGGAGTCTTGTAGAAGGTTTTGCCAATAACAAGCAGGGCAGTGTGAATTGTCTTGCCGTCCTTCACCACCTTGAGTTCCTGATCGGCCAGATTTGCGAACACGTAAAACCCGCCCGGTTCGCGGTCGAGCCAGCGTCGTCGTTCCAGATTTACCTCCATCTGTCTGATCCGCTTTTCGACGGGAATGTTCATTTGTTCCAACGTGGTAGGACCGATGACGCCATCGTCAGACAAGCCGTGTCGGGCCTGGAATTTCTTGATGGCTGCAACGGTTACATCGTCATAGGCATCATTGAACGGCCGGCTCGCAACATCCATATCACCTGTCGTGACAAGCAATTCGCGCAACAGCGGAAGCCGCACATCCTGTAAGCCTGGTTTGAGAACCTTGCCGGGCGGTATCCGGTTCCAGCCGCCGGCTGCGGCAATGGCACGGTATTCCTTCAGCTTGGCAACCAGGCGATGATAGCGTTCGTCCTGTGGCATCAGACTCCTGATATACGGTTGCAGCTCTTCGGCTTTTTCAGCGCCGTCCAGAAGGTAGGCAGCCCCCAGTTCGCGCACCGTGATGTCATTTTGTTTGGAGACTTCAGTCGGCGAAACCCGGCCGCGCGTGAGATCTCTGGCCAGATCAATGAAGGCGCTGGTCAGCAACATTTCCAGTTCGGCCAAGGCGCGCGGGTGGGGATCCCCAATCAGTGCATTTATGTCTACCAGGCGGTATTTGAACTCGCGGAGGCCGTGATTTTCGATCTGACCCAGAAAATCGAGCAGGACTCTTCCCTTGGATTTCAGGCCGTCGTCGCGCACCCAAATGGGTTTGAACGAGCGATCGGAATAATAGGTGAATACCTGGATCAGTCGATCATCGTCATCCAGAGAACCGATATTGCTTTCGCCATTGATGATGATCGACTCAATCGTCTTGCCAACAGTCTCATTGCCAATCGCGTGAGCCGGTGCCCGGGAGAAGGTGATGGCTGTGAGCAGAACAAGGATGACGAGGACGAAGCGAGTGGAAGTACGCATGTTGAAGTCTCCATCAAGGCTGCGGAGACACCACTATAGCGCTGAATTGAATGGTTTCAAACGGACAATGCACACCTTCTTCTGCACAAGCAGGTGATCGGGCTTCTGCACAAGCAGGTGATCGGGTTGCCGGTCATGCAGACATCGCGTTCTACTCGGCAGCGGTCACTTTCGGCTGCACCACGTTGATGTAGTCGTTCATCAATGTCGCGGTGATGTCGCCGACCGTAAAGCTGTATGGCCCGATTTCAGAAACAGGTGTCACCTCAGCGGCCGTGCCGACAATGAAGCATTCTTCGAAGGTCGCCATTTCTTCCGGCATTATTACGCGTTCGTTGACCTTGATCTGGCGGGTGCGGGCGAGGTCGATAACTGTCTGACGGGTGATGCCGTTCAAAAAACAGTCCGGTGTCGGGGTGTGCAGTTCGCCATCCTTCACGAAAAATACATTTGCGCCGGTTGCCTCGGCGACCCGGCCACGATAGTCAAGCATCAGCGCATCGGCATAGCCTTTGCGCTCGGCAGCATGCTTTGACAACGTACAGATCATGTAAAGTCCTGCTGCTTTCGCCTCACACGGAATGGTTGCCGGGTCAGGACGACGCCATTTGGCCATGTCCAGCCGGATGCCCTTGAGGCGTTGCTCAGCATCGAAATAGCTGGGCCATTCCCATATCGCGATGGCGACATTGATTTTTGTGATTTGGGCAGACACGCCCATCATTTCAGAACCTCGCCAGGCAACCGGGCGCACATAGGCATCCTGTAATCCCTGACGTGCCAGTAACGCCTTGCAGGCATTGTCTATTTCGGCGACTGTGTAGGGGATCGTCATATCCAGAAATTCCGCCGAGCGGAACAGGCGTTCGGTGTGTTCTGTCAGCTTGAATATCTGACCGCCATAGGCGCGTTCGCCTTCAAATACCGACGATGCATAATGCAGGGCATGCGACAGTACATGCAGCTGTGCGGTAGACCACGGTACAAATTCGCCATTCATCCAGATATCACCATCACGTTGGTCAAAGGGTAGTGATGCTGCCATGGTGGGCGCTCCTCAAGTGGCCGGTTGAGTGGGTTGAGCGCACCCTCCGGGTTTTGTTTTGACAAAAAATTCGATTATGGCACTAACAACAGCCGTAATTTATGTCAATATAGCTGACATAATTTGTGATTACCAGATCGGGATGACTTTTGGCGTTACCACCGAAAGTTGTAAACCTGATCGTTTCCAAATTCTTAGAGCAATTTTTCGGGTTCATTCGAACCTATGTTGCTCCAGATTGGATCTGGAAGTGAACTTGCCATGGACGTGCAGGCAGACCAAAATTCCGCAGAACGGGCAGTTTCGCGCGACAGCGTCATCGAACTGATAGAGCTATTGTATTTTGGATACCGTGATTTCACTTCGGATCCGGATGTGTTGCTGCTGGATTTCGGGTTTGGCCGCGCGCATCATCGGGTCGTGCATTTTGTGGGGCGCAACCCTGGTATCAGCGTAGCCGAGTTGCTTGATATTCTGCGCATCACCAAGCAAAGCCTGGCGCGGGTGTTAAAGGAACTGGTCGCACGCGGGATCATTGAACAGCGTTCCGGAAGCGCTGATCGGCGCAGACGGCTATTACACCTGTCGGCAGACGGTGTGGCGCTGCACGACAGATTGATGCAACCCCAGATCGAACGCGTCCAGGCCGCGATCCGACACGCAGGCGGCGATGCTGCGCCGGTTTTCCAGCAGGTGCTTTACGGACTGATCAATGAAGCGGAGCGCGACGGGGTAGAAAAGGTAGTAAGCCCATGAACGGATCGCTTGATGATCTGCCGCATGTGCTGATTGTCGATGACGACAGGCGGCTTCGCGAATTGCTGGGGTCGTTTCTGTCAGCCAACGGATGCCGTGTGTCAGCAGTGAGCGCGGCGGCAGAAGCACGCTTGCGCATGCAGGGCATGACGTTTGATCTTATGGTGCTGGACGTGATGATGCCGGGTGAAACCGGTGTGGACTTTGCAGCGTCACTGCGTGAGACCGGCAATGACGTACCGATCCTGATGTTGTCGGCCCGGGCTGAAACAGACGACAGGATCAGCGGGCTTAGTGCAGGTGTCGATGACTATCTGGCCAAACCGTTTGAACCGCGTGAGTTGCTGTTGCGGGTGCAGGCTATTTTGAAGCGCCACGCATCGGCCCAACCGGTCAATGCAGAGCTGCTCGAAGTGAGTTTTGGCGCATTCTCGTTCAATCTGGTGCGTGGCGAATTGCGCCGTGACGGTGACATCGTGCATTTGACGACACGCGAACGTGACATATTGCGGCTACTGGCTCAGCACGCTGGTGAACCAGTGGAGCGGGCAGACATCATCGAACCGGCGCAGGAAGACTCAAATCGTGCGGTGGATGTGCAGATCAACCGGCTTCGGCGCAAGATTGAAGATCAACCTGCCATGCCGGTTTATCTGCAAACTGTGCGCGGGCACGGATATACCTTGCACGTGGACTAAACCGCTATAAGTCAGGACGCTTTCGGGTTGTTGCAACCAGAAACCACAGGCCAGACTGCCTGCACACGTATTGACTGTTTTTTGAAAGGTGTTTCACATGTCGGCGATTGCCAGCCGCGACGATACCCCGCCCGAGAAGCGCACCTTGTACTGGCACTTCAACCGCTTGCTTGAGCGGTTCATGCCTGAACAGCTGTATCAGCGGTCGCTGATCATTGTTATTGCACCCATGGTGCTGCTGCAGGGGCTGATGGCCTGGGTCTTTCTGGACCGGCATTATGAAACTGTAACCAAATCGCTCTCGCAATCATTTGTGCGTGACGTGGCGCTGGTTGTCAAAACCTGGGAAAGAAGCCCGCATACAGAAGCTGACCTGGCCAGAGTATTGACCATGGCCAACGATGATCTCGCCCTGGGCCTGACGGTGAAACGGAGAGCTGAACTGCCTCCGCCTACCAACAAGCCTCTGCTGTCATCCGTGCATCCGAAATTGATGCGCTACCTGGCCTCTGAAGTGAAATTGCCGCACTGGGTCGATACTGTCGGCAAATCCGGGTATGTGGATGTTAGGCTGTTGACAGCGGACGGGTTTGTGTTTCGCTTCCTGACCAACATGGATCGGGCACACGCATCCACAACACTGATTTTCATCGCGTGGATGATTGGCGGCTCGCTGTTCCTGCTGCTGATTGCCATCGTGTTTCTGCGAAACCAGATCAAACCAATCGTCAGGCTGGCTGCCGCAGCACAGAGTTTCGGCATGGGACAGGACGTGCCTGATTTCCGGCCAAGTGGTGCAGCAGAAGTGCAATCAGCTGCACGGGCGTTTTTGAAGATGAAGTCCCGCATCGAGCGCCACGTTGAACAGCGTACCGCCATGCTGGCCGGGGTCAGCCATGATCTGCGTACGGTTCTGACCCGTTTCAAGCTGGAACTGGCACTGCTGGAAAATTCGCCGACCGTGCGTGCACTGTCGGAAGATGTCAGCGAGATGCAACGCATGCTGGAGGGCTATCTGGCATTTGTGCGGGGTGACGGCGGTGAGCCAACCGCAGCGACAGAGATCGTTGGCCTGCTTGGCGTGGTCGCCGACGACATGAGCCGGTCCGGCCATCCAATTGTGTTGAACACACCCCGCAAACTGATTGTGGCCCTGAAACCTGATGCCTTCAAGCGCTGTGTCGGCAATCTGGTGCAAAACGCGGCGCGCTTTGCCGGCCAGGTCGAGATTACGGCTGTACATGATGGAGACTACCTGCGCGTGGTGGTGGATGATGACGGTCCGGGCATTCCAGCGGAGCAGTATGATGAAGTGTTCAAACCGTTCGTTCGGCTGGACGTTGCCCGCAACCAGGATACCGGCGGAACCGGGCTCGGCATGGCGATCGCACGCGATATTGCGCAAAGCCATGGTGGCGATATTGCCTTGTCACCGTCCATGCTCGGCGGCTTGCGGGCCGAGATCAGGATACCGACGTGGTAACAAACAACAACATAGGCCGCGTTTTCACGCCCGCTGAGCATCGGTGTGCTCGTCTTGTGGTCAACCAGACCACGGCGACAAGCAGGCCTTGTCAGCAAACGCGAAAACGCGGTCAGATGAGCCATGTTGAGCGCAACACGCTTTAATGCAGTCGCGAGCCATTGGGGGCGTTCTTGTCGATGCCGGCGAGCACGACGTGTCCATCGGCGTCGGAAAAACCAAGTGTCAGCACTTCCGACATGAATGGTCCGATCTGGCGCGGCGGGAAGTTGACGACGGCGGCCACCTTGCGACCAGCCAGTTCCTGCGGTGTGTAGTGGACGGTTATCTGGGCCGATGATTTCTTCACGCCGATCTTGTCACCGAAATCAATCTTCAGCTTGTAGGCAGGTTTGCGCGCTTCGGGGAATTCCGACACTTCAACAATTGTGCCGATGCGAATGTCGACTTTCATGAAATCGTCGAAGTCAATGTTGCTCATGAGGTCGTGGTCTCCGATGCAGGCGTCTCCGGAGCCGGAGGCGGTGGTGTGGCGGGAGTGGTTGTATCGTGGTCGTGCGATGGCGCCGGACCGCGCCGGGCCTTGATGAAACCTCGCGCCAGACTGGACAGCGCTGTGGCCAGTGTCATGGGGGTTTCCAGCCGTTTGATCCAGTCAGCGCCATCGCGCAGAGAGCGATCCAGTTGCGCCATGGTGCGCGCCAGCCCGGTATCATCGTCGCTGGCCCACACTTTCAGGATGCGTATATAGACCAGCGCGAGACCGGTGGTTTTCATGGCGCCGCGCAAACCGGAATCCTCCAGCCCTGCTGCTGACAGCACCCAGTCCTGCGATTGCAGCATGGAGCCTGAAAGGGTTGCGTAATCTGACAGGGACGCAGCCGGCGTGGCAACGATGGACCGGATGGCGGGCTTGTCGGCATCCATCAGTTCCAGACGCCGCATCAGGATGTCGAACAATCGATCATGCGCGGATCCTGTCACGGGATCGGATTCCAGTGAGGCGAGCATTTTCGAATCAAGTTGGCGGCCATAGAGCCGCAGAATGTCTGCCTTACCGCCGATCAGGTCCGCAAGGTCTGCCAGTGACAGTTCAGCTTCTGCGGCGATATCCGCCAGTTTCACTTCGCTCCATGCGCGCGCGGCGGCCAGTCGAAATGCTGCGGTTACAATTGCTTTCTCGCGCTCGTCCATGACAAGGCTCCTGTTGAATCCGTCGATCTGCTATCAGATTGCAATGTTGAAACGGCGAACACAAGTTGACATAGAGCAACATGGGTTCAAATGAACCCATAAAGTTGCTCTAACACTTTGAAAGTGATCAGGTTCATGATTTTTGGTTGAACCAACCAACAATCAATCTGATCTGGCGGCGCGTGTGTTTTTATCCAGCCAGTTCGCGGGAACGCTTTTCCGCAGCTGCCGTTGCCCTGATCATCAACTGCTTCATGCCGTCTTGATCAGCCATCAGAACCTGAAGCGCTGCATAGGTTGTTCCCTTGGGCGAGGTGACGTTTTCGCGAAGTACACCGGCCGGTGTGCCGGTTGCACGCATCAGTTCACCGGCACCTGAAACAGTGGCGCGTGCCAGTTGCTCCGCGACATCGGCTGGCAGGCCCAATTCGATTCCAG
>JBDNEZ010000001.1:0-6570 GCA_041690095.1 Anderseniella sp. | reverse complement strand
GCATTTGAAGCCGCAGCGGCGCGTGCCAGGGGACGGGCATTCCTGACGGCTGCCATCATTTTTCTGGCCTTTGGCGCAATCATTGGCATCTTGTGGTATGGCGCTCAGGAAGTGCTTGCCGGCGCCATGACGCCCGGTACGCTGGGCCAGTTTTTGCTGTATGCGGCATTTGCCGCCGGCGCCATGGGATCATTGTCGGAAGTCTGGGGTGAGCTGCAGCTGGCTGCAGGTGCAGCAGAGCGATTGTCGGAACTGCTGGATACCAGGCCCGGCATTGCTGATCCTGCAAAACCTGTGCCTTTGCTGTCACCGGCAAAAGGTGCAGTGGCTTTTGAAACGGTCGTCTTTGCCTATCCGTCACGGCCTGAAGACCAGGTGTTGAAGGGGTTGAGTTTCTCGGTAAAGCCCGGGGAAACGGTGGCCATTGTCGGCCCTTCGGGTGCTGGTAAGTCGACATTGTTTTCGCTGATCCTGCGGTTTTATGACCCGCAATCGGGACAGGTGTTGCTTGATGGTGTCAACATCCGCGATGCGGCGCTGGATAATTTACGCGCGTCGGTTGCACTGGTGCCACAGGATACGGTGATTTTTTCCGCCAGCGTGTTTGAGAATATCCGGTTTTCCAGACCGTCAGCCAGTGATGACGACGTGATGCTGGCTGCGAAGTTGGCGCGGGTTGACGAATTTGCACTGCGATTGACCAACGGCTTTGAGACCCAGGTCGGTGAACGCGGCGCAACACTGTCCGGCGGCCAGCGTCAGCGCGTAGCGATTGCCCGCGCGGTGCTGCGCGATGCGCCATTGCTGCTGCTGGACGAGGCCACCAGCGCACTGGACGCGGAAAGCGAACAATATGTACAGGGTGCCTTTGACGACCTGATGCAGCATCGCACCACGCTGGTCATTGCGCATCGCCTGGCAACGGTTCGCAATGCCGATCGGATTATCGTGCTGGATAACGGCTCCGTTGCAGATGAAGGCAGCCATGCCCAGTTGATGAAGAAGGGCGGACTCTATGCCCGGCTCGCGAAGCTCCAGTTCAACGAGTGATACCAAAGGAACTGACTATTGACCCTATTGAGTGCAACACGCTTTAGGTATCGGGTTTTTGCGCATACTCGCCCGAAGCCAACTGAATCGCTCAAAATTCATACCTCTTTGCTTTCCGTAATCTGAAGAAGATGTGTGGCTCGTGTATCGATAATCGCGAGTACTCTTTCTAGAATGGGATGAGTAATTCCTTCAGTTTTCAATTCTTCGAAGAGTTCGCCTGATGTTGAACTGACCGCATGGGCAAGCGCCCGAAGTTCTTTGATCAGGAGGCGCTTCGCACCTTTCGTGCCAGGTACCATGCTTTCCCAGTGCTCTAGCTGGATTGTGTCTGCAATATTATGACCACCAATTCTCATGGCCATTTTCTTTGTGAGGCGCGGATACGCCGCTGTACATACGATATCATAGACCGGAGCCAAATCCGGCACTTGATCTCTGTACAGCAGCGCATAATTCTTAGCATGCGCATCGGCATTGCCCACCAGATAGTGAAAAATCACCATGCGTTGAAATGCCATTCGATCTGCTGCAGGCCGTCGCGTATATTGCTGTATCAACGCTTGCGATTGAGAAATGCCGGGCCCACCTTCTCCTTCATATTTCAGTTCTGGTGGGATGCTGAATGCCTGGCAGAAATCTTCCTGATGCAAGCGAGATATTGTGCCCTTGTCATCCTTGATGCGGTCAAAACGTTCGACCAGTATGAAATCCGTTCCACCGGCACTTCCCTTTGTGACAAGTGGTGCAATAAGGCCGATCTTTGCCGCCAGTTTCATACAATAAATTTCGTTTTCTACAGTGCCGTCGAGCCCTTCGATGAAGGGTTTCAGAATATGTGTTGTTGGTTGGCCTTCTTTTGTTAAAACGATACCACCGTCTGTGAGGCAAACGGCGAGTTTGTCCTGTGCGCCAGCCAAAGACAGACGCACGCCTTCTTCTCCACCAAGCAATGGTTTGGTGCGTAGTAATTCAAGAAGCTCTGAGAGTTTCTGTTCCGTCAGTCGTTCTGGGACATGGTCGGTCGGGTCTGGTGGTACTTCTCCTTCCGACAAAAGACTCAATGCGCCGGCGCATTCACCGCCAATGATTTCCAGAAAACCAAATGCATTTCCTTCAGAGACTCTTAGTGAAGAAGAAAGGCGCTGACGTGCTCGCCCATCCGGCAACAAGCCAGAAAAGAAGGGTTTTGAAATTTTTTCGGCATATGGTTTTTCGCGAAGTGGCATGGAGACGGATATTGCTGGCGCAGCCTCAAGTGCCAGATACGAGTTTGTATAAGCAAATGATAGTACGCCATCTTCATCTTGGTTTAGATGGCCGGCTTTTTGCTCCAGCAGATAGACATCAAGCGTGCGTGTCATAGTGGCCGCTCATTGCGTCTGCTGACCGCAAGTGAAAGCCCAAGTGTGGTCATGACCTGAATGGCAAGGCCAATCCGACAGCTTTCTTTGCCGTACTCCAATTCACGCACAAAGCGTACCCCGACCCCGGCGAGGGCTGCGAGTTCTTCTTGTGTTAGGCTTTGGTCTTTCCGTTCCTGTCGGATGAGACTGCCCAGTGCTGTACTATCCTGAATGATGTCCACAATCGCCCCTTTCGGGATGATTATAGCAGTAGATCACTAACTTTGCACGAAAAAGTACCGATCGGGACGAATGTTGAACACTTCGCCAAATCCGGCCACAAAAGACTCGAGCGGGATGATTCAAATCGATGTTCAAGACGATAATGGATAGAGTGTATATCTCTAAAGCGACCGCTAAACGGCGTGTTTGGGGAGCAGGTCAACGCGGTAGTCTTGAATTCAAAACTGTTTTGCAAGATGGCACGGAAGTGCCGTGGCGACAGGGTGGAGCTACCGTATCCTCACATCGCATTGCCAACCTGAAACCAAAATCTCGCGTTCAAAAACCATGCGGACCACACAGGCACGCACCTCGGATGAAAACTTGTTCGTTGTCTTGCTCATGCTGGCTCCTTCTTCTCAAGAGTTGGAGCCTCCGGCAATCCCGGGGTGGTTCACTGTTCGCCGAACCGGCTTCCGCTTTCGCGGGCAAGGCTCTGTCTGGGGTATTACCTGGTGGTCAGTTTCAGCTCGATGCGGCGATTGCGGGTCTTGGCGTCTTCCGACGTGCCGGGATCGAGGGGTTGAAATTCACCAAACCCTGCGGCCACAAGATGCTGGGGCGGGATGCCCTGCTCTGCAAGTGCCTCGACGACGGCAATAGCGCGCGCTGATGACAATACCCAGTTGGAGGGGAACAGCGGCGTATTGATCGGGTCATCATCTGTATGACCGTCCACCTGCAGCACCCAGTTCAGGTCTTCGGGAATTTCTCGGACCAGTTGCTGCATGGCAACTGCCAGCTTGGCAATTTCCTGCTGACCGGTGGGTGACAGTGCGGCTGCGCCCTTGCCGAACAGAACCTCGGACTGGAATACAAAACGGTCTCCGACCACCCGGATATCATCACGATTGGCCAGAATTCGCCGCAGGCGGCCAAAGAACTCCGAGCGGAACCTGTTCAGTTCCTGCACCCTTTGCGCCAGTGCAACATTCAACCGGCGGCCAAGATCCACAATCTGCGTACGGCTTTCCTGATCCTGCCGCTCCGAAGCTTCCAGGGCATCATTCAATGCGCCGATCTGGCGTCGCAGTGCGGCAATCTGCTGGTTCAGCAATTCAATTCGAGCCAATGCCTCGGACGAGACCTTTTTTTCGCCGGCGAGACGTTCCTGCATGGCAGACAATCGCGAACCGGTCTGATTGCCTAGTGATTTGAAGGTTTCGACAATGCCCTGCAACTGGCTGGTTTCGTCGCGGGCTGATCTGAGATCGTCCGTGAGTGCCGACAGCGTCGTGTCAACCTCGGCCCTGGAAGATTTCTCCAGTGCAAGCAACTCGGTCAGTTCGCTGATTTCAGACCGCAAACGTGAAAGTGCGCTGTCCTGGCCCGAGATTTCCCGCGCCTGCAGGAACTGTGTGATCATGAACACGGACAACAGGAAGGTGATCACCAGCAGCAATTGCGCCATGGCGTCCACGAAGCCCGGCCAGTAAAATCCGGAGCTGTCCTGGCCGCGTCTGCGTCCTCTGCCGATACCCGCCACGGTCTAGCTCCGGCCCGGGGGCGTGCCGACGCGGGCCAGCATGCGCTTGATTTCCGCGTTTTGCTCAGACTGCTGCTGTGCCCATTGACGCACGACCTTCTGCTCATCGCGCATCTGCTGCACAAGCCCGTGCACGGCACTGGCGAGCTGCTCCATGGATTCAGCACCTTGCTGCCCGCTGCCGTTGGACTGCACGGCTGTGTCAAGTGTCCGGTTGATCCGGTCCATGCCTGAGCGAAGTGTCGACATTTCAGCCTGAATATGCGGTGGCAGATCAACCGGGCTGGCAAACTCGCCTGCATCAATATCAGTCAATGTGGCAAGCCAGTCTTCCAGATCATTGTAGAAACGGTTCTGTGCCTGACTTGCCTGCAATTCAAGGAATCCAAGCACCAGCGAGCCTGCAAGGCCGAACAGGGAAGACGAAAATGACGTGCCCATACCGGCCAATGGTGCCTCGAGACCGGCTTTGAGTTCCTCAAATACCGTGCCCGACTGAGCCGTTGAAATATTGAGCGACCGGATGGTTTCACCCACGGCCGCAACGGTTTGCAGCAGTCCCCAGAAGGTCCCCAGCAGGCCCAGAAAAATCAACAACCCGATCATGTAGCGCGAGATGTCGCGGGCCTCGTCAAGACGCGAAGCAAGCGAGTCCAGCAGCGAGCGCAAGGTATTCGGTGACAATATGGTGAGGCCCTCACGGTCGCGAAGCTGAGCCGACATGGGCGCCAGCAGGCGCGGGATATGAGGGATTTCCAGACCGGGATTGGCAATGCGGAAACTGTTGACCCAGTTCACCTCCGGCCACAGGCGGAACACCATCCGGAACGTATAGGCAATGCCCAGAAGCAGAACCACGACTATGAGGCCGTTAAGACCGGGATTGGCCATGAAGGCTGTCTGGATATTGGGAAACAGCACCGCTGAACCGATGCAGATAAGAATTGTGAACACCGCCATGCGCACCAGATATACCCGCGGCAGTTCCAAGACTTTCAAATGATCCGATGCCTGCATGCCGATCTCATGTCCTTCCCGAGCCCAAATTCACCCGCAGTGTAGCCAAAGATTCAACCTTGTCACGCCTCTAACTCAACCGTTTGACTGTAGTTGAAGCGTGTGGAGGTTTTACGGCATTTGCCTACGCATCTGCGCGGGCTGCCTTGATACAGGCTTTCAACCCGGCCTGCATGTATTCATTGCCGGCCATGATGTCACCTGTCTTCATGACATCGGGCCCGCCATCAATATCGGCGGCAAACCCACCGGCTTCACGTACCATGACGATACCGGCACAAATGTCCCAGGGTTTCAGGCCGCGCTCCCAATAACCGTCCAGGCGACCGGCTGCCACCCAGGCAAGGTCAAGTGATGCCGTACCACCACGGCGGATGCCGGCTGCCTTTGCCTGGACCTGGGCGAGCTCGCGGCGGAACTCCGCATGATCGCCGCGACCGCGATGAGGAATACCGCAGGCAATAACGGCATCTGAGATATCGCGACGTCCGGATACACGCAAGCGACGGTCGTTCAGGTAGGCTCCACCGCCGCGTTCGGCGGCGAAAAGCTCGTCTGCAATCGGGTTGTAGATAACCCCGGCGACCGGTTCGCCATTCCGCGTCAGGCCAATGGAAACGGCAAAATGCGGAATGCCGTGAATGAAATTTGTGGTGCCGTCAATCGGATCCACCACCCACACATGCTGGCCATCAGTGCCGGTAATCTCGCCGCCTTCTTCGAGCAGAAATCCCCACTTTGGGCGCGCTCTTTTAAGCTCTTCAACAATAACCTTTTCGGCCTTGCGGTCGGCTCGGGTGACAAAGTCGGCGGGGCCTTTCTGCGACACCTGAAGGTTTTCGACTTCGCCGAAATCCCGCGATATGGCCCGCGCCGCCTTGCGGGCTGCGCCGGTCATGACAGTAATAAGGGGGGAAGCTGGCATGATCCTGTATCAGCCTTCGGACGCGCGGCGAACGTAGGTCACCTCATTGGTGTCGACGATGATCCTTTCACCGGTTCCGATAAACGGCGGTACCATGACCTTGAGGCCGTTTTCCAGCAACGCCGGTTTGTAGGACGACGACGCTGTCTGGCCCTTGACCACGGCATCGGCTTCGGTGATTTCGAGGGTTACATAGTCGGGCAGGGAAATACCGAGCGGTTTTTCCTCGTAGGTTTCCACCGTGACCATCATGCCGTCCTGCAGAAACGCAGTGCGCTCGCCGACAAATTCTTCCGGCAGTTCAATCTGCTCATAAGTTTCATTGTCCATGAACACCAGCATGTCGCCCTGCTGATAGAGAAACTGGAAATCTTTCTGCTCAAGGCGCACTTTCTCAACGGTTTCCGATGACCGGAAGCGTTCATTCAGCTTTGTACCGGTGACGATACCTTTCATCTCCACTT